>DATGPD010000450.1:0-8339 GCA_035305285.1 Planctomycetota bacterium | reverse complement strand
AGCGGTCGCCGATCCGTCGCGCGCGCGGGCGGTGAAGGAGGCGCGCGCGACGTTCCTCGCCGCGCCGGGCAGCGACGATGCACGCCCGGCGTGCGGACCGCATCCGCGTCTGCCGAACCTGCTGCTCGCGGGTGACTGGTGCGCGACGGGGCTGCCCGCGACCCTCGAAGGCGCGACCGTCTCGGTGGAGGCGGCGCTGCGGCACGTGCCGGCGGAGTGAGCGCGCGATGCGGGCGGTCGGAGCCGCACGGCGTCGGACGCGGTCCGCGTGCCGGCGGTTGGCTCGCGCAGGCCCGTCTCCGATGATGCCCGCCGCCTTGGTGAAGTCCCGCGAGCGCACGACGGACCGCGACGGTCTCCGCGTCGCGCGCGAGGTCCGACCGGGGTTCGAGCCGCGCTCGATCGCGGAGTGCGCCGGCCGGCAGGCAGGACACGGTGGCGGACCCGATGCGTGAGGCAGCACCGCGCCGGACGCGGAGCCGGGTCCTGAGCCGAGTCCTGCTCGCGGTGGGCGCGGTGCTCCTCGCGCTGCTCCTGTGCGAGGGGTTCCTGCAGGGGTTCGACCCGGGGCGCTTCGCGCTGCTGGAGGCGCGCGAGCGGTTGTCCGAGGAGATCCTCGTCCGCCACCAGGACGGCACGCTGCGCCTGCGTCCGGGCGCGCGCGCGACCTACCTCGGGAAGGACATCGAGGTCGGCGCGCACGGGCTGCGCAACGGCGAGGTCGTCATGCCGAAGCCGGCCGACGTGTTCCGCATCCTGGTGATCGGCGACTCGGTGCCGTTCGGGTGGGGCGTGGCCGAGGACGAGGCGTTCCCCCGGCTGGTCGAGCGCGCGCTGGCGGGCGCGATGCCCGCGGGCAAGCGCTGCGAGGTGGTCAACTGCGGCGTGCCGGGGTTCGGCCTTCCGGAGGCGTACGTGCAGTTGCGCGACCAGGGGCTCGCGTGGGATCCCGACCTCGTGCTGCACTGCGTGATCGCGAACGACGTCGACCCCCTGCCGGCGATGCCGCCGCTGGTGCTGCCGGGGGCGCTGCGCAAGGTGCGCACGCTGCGTCTGCTGGAGCGTCTCATCGACCGCGTCTGGGGCGGCGGCACGGAGCCGGACACGGGCTGGAAGCCCGAACAGGTCAACCAGGCGCTCGACATGCTGGTCGCCTTGTGCGCCACGAAGGGCGCGCGCTACGTCCTGATGGACACGGTTGCGCTGCCCGAGGTCGTCGAACACTGCACCGCGCGCTCGATCCCGCGCGTGCACTGCCCGGTGGACGTCGCGTGGATCGACGAGCATCGTCTGAACCTGCACGACTTCCACCCCGGGCCGTCGGGGCATCGCTGGTTGGCGGATCATGTGGTGACCCAGCTTCCGGCGTTCCTGCCGCGGTGAGGGCGGCGCGGCGGAGGCCGAGCAGGGAAGCCGGGGCTGAACGCGATCGTGTCCACCGCGCAGAGAATGCGTGCGGAACGCCGGCCGGAGGCCGTGCGCCAGGCAGGACCGCGTGGCGCAAGGAGAACCCCCGCGCGCGCTCGCTGCCGCGCACCGTGCCGGTCGTGCTGCACCACGGCCGCCGGCGTGGCGCGCGCCGACGTCCCTCGCCGGACTGTTCGCTGCCCCGTCCGACGCGACGGCGCGGGCGGCCTTCGACACGCTCGGCGCCGGCCTCACCTTCCGCGTCGACGACGTGACGCGCGCGCCCGACGACGAGCTGCGCACGCGTGCCGTGTCGCCGCTCGCACAGTTCGCGCTCGCGTGCATGCGCTCGCTGCGCGACGCATCGCCTGCCGACGTGCTGGCGCTGGTCGAGCGCTGGCTCGACGCGGTCATCCGCGCGCTCGCGGCCCCGGGCGGCAGCGAGCGGATCGTCGTGCTATGGTCTTACATCCTCCGGTCGCCGAGGTCGCCACCGACCGCCTCGCCGCGTCGGCGCGCGCGCCGGTCCCGACGCCGCGCACAGGATCACGTCCACCCCAGAGAGGTTGTGCACGGCAGCTCCGCCGACAGCTCCGCCGAAGGCGGCGCGGAGCTCGTGCGGCGCGAGCTGCGGGCTGCCTTCCGTGCGTTGTCGTCGACCCACGACGCGGTGTGCCTCGTCGTGCTCGAACGTCCGGCCGGGTTGGCCCGCGCGCCGTTCAGTCGACCCGTCGCAAACGCACCCAGTCGAGCCCGAAGTAGCGTCCGGGGGGCGAACTCTCGGGCGAGGAGCCGACGACCTGCAACCGCAGGCGTGCGCCGGGAGCCAGCGTACGCGGCGGCAGGGCGACCACCGGTGCCGGCGCGACCGTGCGCGCTTCGTGGTTGTATGTGTCGATCGGCTCACCCGCGGGCACGCCGTCGAGAAACGCCTGCACGATCCCGTAGTCCCAACTGCGCGTGAGGCACAGCTCGACGACGTGGCGGCCGGGCCGCGCGACCGGAAGCTCGAGGTCGACGAACTCGCCGTCGCGCGTGGCGCGCACCCAGAGGTGTTCGCCCCCGCTCCAGCGCGCGGCGTCCAGCGCCTGCACCTCGACCGCGAGGCCCGGACTCGTGCCGACGCGGGCGAGCGCCTCGCCTTCGTGCGCGCCTTCCGCCTTGAACGGGATCGGCGACCGGCGCTTCCACCACACGGTGTCGAGGCCGACGATGCCCGCGTCCTCGGCGACGAACGTCATCTCGTGCACCCCGACGCGCAGGTCGACCGGGGCGAAGGCGACGTCCTGGACACAGGTGCTCGCGCGGCGCAGGCCGACCGTGCCGCCGGCGCTCCGCGCGAGCGGCACGAGCGGGTTGCCGTCGAGCAGCACGCGCAGCGGCGCGGCGTCGGCGCGGTGCAACGCGACGACGTGCAGTTCGTAACGGCCGTCGGCCTCGATCGGCAGGGCGAACGCGGCGCGCTCGCTGCCGCGCGCGGTGAAGCCGACCAGCCGGTGGCGGGTCGCGAGCGGCTCGTCCCACGTGCGCAGCTCGGTCCCGCCGCGCACCTCCAGCTGTTCGGCCGCCACGATCGTGGCGCCACGCGCGCCGCCGTCCGCCACGACTCCGAGCGGGCGCAGCGGCGGGACGAACAGGTCGCGCGCGGTCAGGTCGCGGTGGTCGTCGATCGCCGACGGCCCCGCGTACCAGAACGCGATGCTCGCGTAGCTGAACCCCTCGATCCGCCGGTGGTGCTTCAGTTCCATCATGCAGGCGAGCGATCGACGGAACGGCACGCAGTCGGCGAACAGCCAGCGGTAGTTGGTCACGTAGCCCGAGGTCCCCGGACCCGTGCAGGTCGGCTGCCCGCAGTGCGGCAGCGCGAACAGGTCGGGACGGCTCCAGGCATAGTTGAAGAAGTCCTCCGAGCCGGTGCCGAACGTCGAGGGGAAGACGTCGTCGTCGACCCAGATCTTCTCGTCGCCTTCGCCCCACCAGCTCCCGCCCGCGGTCGGGATGCCGGTCGGGTTGACCAGCATGCAGGCCACGCCGACGAGCACGCCCTCGCCGCGCGCGAACAGGTAGGGGATGTCGCGACCTTCGGGCGTAGCGACGAGGTCGTGTTGCACGCGCCACTTGGCGTGCAGCGTGCCGAGCCGCCTCTCCTCCTCGTTCGAGGTGCGGACGTGCACGCGGCCTTCGACCGCGACCGGTCCGCCGGTGGTGTTGTGCAGCTCGATGCGGCATCCGCTGGTGAACGGCATCGGCAGCGTGCATGCCATCCAACCGTCGGCTTCGACCTGCATCGCCACGCTGCGCTGCGGCTGCACGCCGGGCGCGCTGAGGAAGAAGTCGCCGAGCGGTGCCTCGACCTGAGCGACGCTCGCACCGTCGAAGCGGATGCGCAGGATCGTGCCGCGCAGGGCCGTCGCGACGTCGTCCGCCTTGCAGCGCAGTGCCAGGCGCTCGATGCAGCCCTCGCGCGCCGCGTCCGGGCCGGGCCCGGGGACGTCCCACGCGGACGAGCCGCCCGGCTGCAGCTCCGCCGCGGACTCGGTGCCCGGCGCGAGGCTCGCGTCCTCGGCCGTGCCGCGCAGGAGCGCGTCGATGCGCGCGAGCTGCGCGCGGTGCCGGCGCAACAGGTCGAGGGAGAAGGCCTCGCCCGGCGTGTCGCCCGGCGCGCCCCGTGCGACGGTGACGTGGTAGAAGTGCAGCTCGTCGAGCCGCCCTTCCCAGGTCATGGTCAGGCGGCGCGTGAACGGGATCGGCAGGTAGTCGGCGTCCTGCTGCGCGAACGAGCCTTCGACCGGCAGCTCGATCCCTGCCTCGGCGAGCAGCACCTCGCTCTTGCGGCGCAGGAAGCGATCCGCCGGACCGCGGTAGATCGGTGCGCTGCCGTCGTCGAGCCGGACCTCCAGCGTGCCGGCCATGCCCGCGCTCCACGTGCGCACGATCGCGCCGGGCCCTTCCACTTCGGCGACCAGCCACTTCCCGCGACCGCGCGCGTCGGGTTCCACCAGGGTGGCGAGGAACCCCGGGATGGGCTCGCGCCCGAACCCGTCGCTGTTGGCGAACCAGTGCGGCGCACCGGGCGCGGTCGAGCGCCGGTCGTAGCTCGCGAACTGCACGGTTGGCCCCGAGCACGGGCGCACGCGGACCAGGCGTTCCAGGTGCTCGGCGTAGGACGACGTCGCCTGGGCGGCGAGCGCGGGGACGAACGTCAGGACGGCGGCGAGACGCATGGGACGCGGGCCAGCATGACCCGCCCCCGACCGCGATGGAATGGCCCGCCGCGCGCGGCGCTCACCTCGCCGGCCGCGCCGGCTCACCGACGAGCAGGCGCAGCGGCGGCACCTCCAGCGGTTCGCCTTCCTTGTCGTCGAACCGCAGCGCGCCGGCGCCGAACTCCACGGTCAGCACGCTCACCTGCTCGTCGACCGCGGGGTACTTGAGGTACACCGTGCGCGAACCGCGCGGCGCGATCTTGCAGGTCTGCGGCCGCGAGGTCGGTGCCATGCTGCGGTCGCCGTCGTTCAGCGCGAGGAAGCCGCGCTCCAGCATGACGACGCGGTCGCCGTGGTTGGTGACGCGCAGCGTCAGCTCGAACGACGACCGGTTCCAGTCCCAGTCGCGCACCTCGAAGGCGAGCGGCTGGTCGGCGCTGGTCGGCGCGGGTTCGAGCTGGATGGCCGGCCCGGCGCAGGCCGCGAGGCACAGCAGGGCGACGGTCGAGACGGACGAGGCGACGGGTCGCATGGCGCGAGGTCCTTCCGGCACGCGGATCGGCCTGCCGGCGTGGCCGACTGGACCGCATCTCCTGTGCGCGGCGGCGCGGGCGGTTCCCCGTCGGTGGGCGCGAAACCCAAGCCCCGTCGGTCGGGTGCACGCTGCAGCCCCCGTCGCGTGCACTTCTGCCCGCGGCCCGGGTTCTTCGCGATCCGCTGTCCTGTCCGCGGCGGCCTGGACGTCGTACCGGTGCGCGCGCGGCCTCCGGTTGGCGTGGCCGCGGCGGCGCACGTCACTCGACCCCCACAGCGATCATGACACCGAAGAACACCATCTGTCTCTGGTTCGACAAGGACGCCCTCGAAGCCGCGCGCTTCTACGCGGAGACGTTCCCGGACAGCAAGGTGACCGCCGTCCACCGCGCGCCGAGCGACCACCCGGGCGGCAGGGAGGGAGACATCCTCACCGTCGAGTTCACCGTCCTTGGCATCCCGTGTGTGGGCTTGAACGGCGGGCCGCAGTTCAAGCACAGCGAGGCCTTCTCGTTCCAGGTCGCCACAGAGGACCAGGAGGAGACCGACCGCTACTGGAACGCGATCGTCGGCAACGGCGGCGCGGAAAGCCGGTGTGGGTGGTGCAAGGACCGCTGGGGCATCTCCTGGCAGATCACGCCACGCGTCCTGCTGGAAGGATTCGTGGCCGGCGGCGCGGAAGCCAGACGCGTGTTCGAGGCGATGCTGCCGATGACCAAGATCGACGTCGCCAAGATCGAGGCGGCGCGGCGCGGCGCGACGCCGACGTGAACGCCGCACGGTCGCGCGCTCATCTCTGCGCGCGTGCCAGGACGAGCGGGATCGCGGCGACCGCCGGCAGCACGACGGCGTCAGGACGCCGCGTAGCGGCTCGCGATCCCCGGGCAGGCGCATGCGCGCGGAGGCGCGCCCCGCCACGGCGTCGGTCGCGAACCCGCACGGCAGGCGCGAGCACGCTTCGCCGCGCGCGTGGCGCAGGTCGCCACCCACGTGAACCCCAGCAGCGCGACCCAGGAAGCTCCTGACCGGCAGGAAGGGCGGGCGGGGCCACACGAGGCCGTGACCATGCCGCGCGTTGCTGCCGTGGCCGAACGCGACGCAGCGTCGTCGCTCGGGCCATGGGGCGTACCAGCCGGGGATCAAGAGGAGCGCGGTCCCGCGGCGAGCACGATGACTTGCCCGACATGGGTGCGAGTCCGTGCGCGTGCGGGGCGCGATCGAACCGGACCCACGATGCGCGCGACTTGGCGGCTCCGGATCCGCGAATCGCGGGCGCCGGACGTGCGCGTCGGCGCACACAATGGCGCCCGTGATCGATCGACCCTTCTCGGAACTCGTCGCCGCGCTGGCGGCGCGCACTCCCGCGCCCGGCGGCGGCGCGGCGGGCGGCATGGCGGCTGCCATGGGCAACGCGCTCCTTCTCATGGCGATCCGCTTCAGTCGCGGCAAGAAGGCGAACGCCGCGCGCGAAGCCGAGCTGGCCCGCGCCGAGGCGCGGCTCACCGAGCTGGCGCCCGCGTTCCTCGCGCTCGCCCAGCGCGACGCCGACGGCTTCGCGCCGGCGGCCGCCGCGTATGCGATGCCGCAGGGTACCGAAGCCGAGAAGGCGGCGCGCCGCGCCGCGATCGATCGCGGCCTGCTGGGCGCGATGGCGGTGCCGCACGAGACCGTCGCCCTGTGTCGCGACGCACTGGCCGCCGCGGTCGAGGTCGCGTCGTGCGCCGGGAAGAGCATCGTCAGCGACCTCGCCGCGGGCGCCGAACTGCTGCACGCCGCTGCCGAGATCGCCGCGCGCAACGTGCGGATCAATCGCGCGCTGCTCGCCGATCCCGAACCCGCGAGCGCCACGGTCGCGGCCGTGGCGGCGCTCGGCGAGGAGGTGGCGCGGCACTGCGCCGCGCTACGCGCGGCGGCCGAGCGCGCGATCGCCGGCTGAACGGGGCTCGATCGCCGTCGCCGAGATCGGGCATCGTCGGCTTCCACGCGCGGCCGCGCCGGATAGTCGACATGGTGGGGCTGATCACCCCGGGCGGCGCCGCCGCGATCACCGCGGGGCCACCGGCTGGTGGTTCGATCGGCACCGGCCGGACGACGTCGTCCTGCACGCGCCGCTGTGGCGCGCGATCTCCGGCCGGCCTACCGGCGCATCGAAGGAACCGCGTCGGCGACCTGGAGGTATGGCGCCGCGTCGGGTCGCCGCGCCGAGCGGGTCGCGCGCGCCGGTCCTCGCCCCTGGACTCCTCTCGCGCCGGGCCCGATCGTGCGCGCCGTGCGACCTTCCCGTCTCGCTCGCGGGCTCGCGGGGCTGCTCGCCGTGCTCGCCGGCTGTCAGGGCCGGGGCTCGGACATCGGGCCCAAGCTCGGCGCCAAGCCGCCCGACCCGTTCCAGGTGCAGGTGTTCGACGACCAGGGCCGCCCGGTGTGCGGCGCGACCGTGCGCTTCGGCGACGCGAGCGCGGTCACCGGCCGCGCGGGGCGCAGCGAGTCGCCGGTGCGGCCGCGCGGCCTCACGCGCTTCACGATCGACGCGAGCGCCGCTTCGGCCACCGACCTCGACGACCTCGCGGGGTTCGCGTTCACCGCGGAGCCGATCGACGACGGGCGCGCGCTGCCGCGCGCGGTGTTCCTGCCCGACCTCGCGCCGAGCGCGGGCCTCACGGTGCAGGCCGGCGTGCAGCCGGCGCCCGCGACGCTCGACGACCGCGCGACGTCCGGCGCGATCCTCGCGATCGAGGCCGGCGTGGCGGTGGTGGAGGGCGGCGCCGCGACGGTGACGCTGCGCACCGCGAGCCTGCTGCCCCGGCACCTGCCGGCGGCGCTGCCGTTGCCGGCTGGCGTCGCCGCGGTGCCGGCGCGCGCGATCTTCGTTGCGCCGGAGGACGTGTCGTTCGCGCCCGGTGCCGTGCTCTCGATCCCCGACGACATCGGCGCCGAGGCGGCGGGTGCCGAACTCACCGTCTACCGGCTCGACCGGGACCTCGGCGAGTGGGTGGCGGCCGGCACTGCGACGGCGTCCGGCGGTCGGATCGAGACGGCCGCGCCGGGCATCGTCCGCGGCGGGCTCTACGCGATCGCCGGCACGACGCCGGACGCGTGCACCGTGCACGGGCGGGTGGTCGACCGCACCGGCGCGGCAGTGCGCGGTGCGCTGGTCCACGCCGGTGGGCAGGCCGCGGTCACCGAACCGAACGG
>DATGPD010000449.1:0-4325 GCA_035305285.1 Planctomycetota bacterium | reverse complement strand
CTCGGGATCGACAACCTGGTGTTCATCTCGATCCTGTCCGGCCGTCTCCCGCCGGAGCAGCGGGCGAAGGCGCGGCGCATCGGGCTCGCGCTGGCGATGGGGATGCGCGTGGTGCTGCTGACGATGCTGTCGACGATCATGGCGATGACCCGTCCGCTGTTCCACGTCATGGAGCACGCGGTGTCGGGGCGCGACCTCGTCCTCCTCGCCGGCGGCGTCTTCCTGCTGGTGAAGAGCACGCTGGAGATCCACCACCACGTCGAGGGCCACCACGAAAGGACGGCGACGACCGCGCCGCTCGGGTTCTCCAGGGCGCTCGTCCAGATCGCCCTGCTCGACATCGTGTTCAGCCTCGATTCGGTGATCACCGCGGTCGGCACGGTGGAGCACATCACGTTGATGATCCTCGCGGTCGCGATCTCGATCCTCGTGATGGTGCTCTTCGTGAACGCGGTCGCCGAGTTCGTCGAGCGCCATCCGACCTTCAAGATGCTCGCGCTGAGCTTCCTGGTGCTGATCGGCGTGGCGCTGTTCGCCGACGGCCTCGGACTGCACATCCCGAAGGGCTACGTGTACTTCGCGATGGCGTTCTCCCTGAGCGTCGAGTTGCTCAACATGCGGTTCCGCAAGCGGACCGCGAAGGCCTGACGCGCCCGGGGGCGCCGGCGCGTCAGGCCGCGCGGAGAACTCCTTCGGGTCGGTCGCGAGCGCTCGCGGCGCTCGGGTCCGGGGGCGGGAGCGGGCAGTTCCGCCCCCCCCGCACGGGACCGAGGGTCGCGCCTAGAACTGGAACGGCACGAACTCGGCCGCGTCCGACAGCGCGCGCGTGCCGCCGTCGTCGAGCACCCACTGGACGTACACCGGGATGCCGATCGCCGCCGGCGTGAGCGGGAACGGCGTGAACACCGTGCCGATGCCCTGGGCGTTGGTGCTGCCCGCAGGAACCGCGACGAACGGCGGGCCGACCCAGTACACCGGACCCGGCCCGGGGCTGTTGCTCACCAGCAGCACCGCCAGAGCGTTCGGCGCGGCCAGCCCGACGCCCACCTTGAACCACTTCGGCGGCGAGATCGAAGTGCTCGCCGGAGGCACGTGCGGCGGCGCGTTGGCGATGATCTCGGGCACAAGCCCGCTGGCACCCGCCGTCCCCTGACCGTACTCGTTGCCCTCGAACACGAATTCGGGGCGTTCGCTCGCGAGCTGCGGCCGGTCGAACGGGAACTGCCGGTTGCGCACGCGCGGGTCGGTCAGCGCGTTCTCCAGGAAGTCGCGCACCTGGGCGCGCTCCGCGTCGGTGAGCGTGCCCACGAACCCGAACCGGTCGTCCTGCTCGTCGTAGAAGCTGATCAGCTCGTCGAGGTTGGTGACGAAGCGCTTGGTCACGCCGTCGCCGCCGTGTCCGGTGCTGAAGAACTTCTTGTGCAGGCCGACGTTGCGCAGCGTCGGCGTCTTGCGCGGCGGCGAGGTCGGCGTGACGAAGATCTGGTGGAGATGGCCGTCCGAGAACAGGTTGTCGAACGGATCCGCCAGCTTCCCGGTGAGCGGGTTGATCTGCGGGTTGCCCGAATGCGAGTGACACGAGAAGCAGAACGCGCGCGGCGGCTTCATGAGCTGGAACCCGGCGAGCTGCGAGGGAGTCATCGTGCCGAGGTCGATCGGCGCCCGGTCCGGGATCAGCGTGCGCTCGTAATGCGCGATCGCCATCGCGAAGCGCTCGCGCGTGACGCCGATGGAGCCGCCGAAGTCGGGATGATTGGCGAACAGGTCGTCGAACAGCTTGCGGTAGGTCACGCCGGCGTTGACCATCGGCAGGAGGTCCGGCGGGATGGTCGCCGGATCGACCAGCGCGAGCGGGAACGACGCGTTGAGCTTCTTCTGTAGCAGGCCGTCGGACCACTGGATGCCCTGGTGGCCCATCTCGACGTCCGAGATCGGCGGCTTGACGGCCTGGTCCTCCAGCGACGCGTTGACCTGGAAGTTGGGGAAGGGCGGCGCGTTCTGCAGGTCGCTCGGGCCGAACCCGGGACCCGAGCGCATGTCCCAGAACTGGTTGACGAACAGATAGGCGCCGATCATCGTCGGCGTGAACACCGGCGTGACGAGGCGGTCGATGCTGCTCGACGGCGGGTTGGTGAAGCCGTAGGCGATGTCGCCATTGGCGTCCTTGGCTTGCGGGATGACCCCGAATGCGCCGAAGTTGCCGTCGTTCACCGGGTCGCCGAAGAACACCGCGCCCCTCCGGCCGTCGGTGCCGCCGAGTTCGGTGAGGTGGCAGGTGCCGCAGGCCATCGTGTTGTCGACCGAAACCTGCTCGTCCCAGAAGAGCGCCTTGCCGAGACGCGCGATCGCGTCGCGCAGCTTGATCTCCTCGTCGGGCGCGGTGCTGCGCGGGAAGGGGTGGCCGGGTGGCGATGCAGGGGGCGGCCAGTGCGAGGTGTCGGGCGGTTCACCGACGAGGCCGCCCACGGGTTGGGCGGGCAGGGAGGGGAGCGCGAGGGCGAGCACAAGCGCTGCGCTCGCCCACCGCAGAGAGAGGGGCTGGTGAGTCATGGGACCTCCTGAGCAGCGCGGCCGGGAAGGTCCGGTCGTCGCCGTGCCCGACGAGTGTGCGGAACGCCCACGCGGATGCAGTTCGGATCGACCCTAGCCAGGGTCACTCCGGGAACAGCCCCGGCACGCGCCTACTCGCTTCAGCGCTTGCTTCGGACCGTGCTGCGCGCGCGACCGGGGTACGCTCGTGCGCGTTCGATCTGCGCCGCGAGACATGCGCGACGCAGCGTCCGACGATCGCGTCGAACGCGCGAGCGATCGACGCGACGCACGCGCGCGGATCGGCGCCGGTCACTCGTACACGGGCAGCATCCACGCCGCGCGGATGCCGCCCGGAGAGGCCACCAGATGGATCGTCTCCCCCGGTGCGCCTCGCGGTCCTTCGGGGTGATGTCCATCACGGCGCTGCACGCGCGCTCGCCGACCCGCAGGCGGAACTCGTGGCGACCGGGCAGGAGCCGGGGCGCTTCGATCGGCAGCACCTCGGGAGCGATGCCGGTGGCGCGGATCGTGCCGCGCCACACCGTGCGGTCGTCGATCGCCAGTTCGGCAGCGGCGCTCGTGGGCGTTCCGTCGGGTCCACGCGGCAGGAGCGCACTCGCGTCGAGGATGGTCACGGGCTCCACGTCGGTGCCGTGCGCCGGACGCGCTCGCGGCTCGTCGGGTGGCGCCGCACAGGCGACGAGGAAGAGCACGAGCGCTCCGGACGAGGTCTTCATCCCGCCCAGCATGCCGTCTCGCGCGCGCAAGAGGTCCGACCGAGGCCGACGCGAGTCGGGCCGACCGCGCCCGCGCCCCGGTTCGGGAGTTCCGCCCACGAAACCCGGCCGCGCGTCCCTGCGCGGCGCGGGCAGCACCCGGCGGTCCCCGCCACCCCGAACGCGACGCGCAGGACCTGCGTACGGATGCACGCCGCGATGCGCCGGGTGCAGGGTCGGCGTGCACCACGCGCGCCAGGGCACGCGTTCCACGCGCCCCGCGCGGCATGGATTGTGATCGCACCGGGGTTCTCGAGAGGAAACCGAACCCATGGCCCTGGACCTGTTGCACGAACGCGGTATCGACCTCGACCGGCAGCGCTTCACCTGGCGCGAGCTGGTGTCCCCACCGATCAGCAAGCTCGACGACGACGCGTTCACCCGCGTCCGCGTGATCCTGATGAACGGCATCGAAGCCGAAGCGCTGCGCTTCTCGCACGCCGCGGCGCGGATGAACCGCGACCTGCAGGCGGTGCTCGCGCGCGTGCGGCGCGTCGAGCAGCACCAGGCGACGATGGTCAACTGGCTCCTGCCCGCCGACCAGTCGCCCCTGGAGACCACGATCGCCTACGAGCAGGTGGCGATCGAAGTGACCGCGCACGTCGCGGAGCACGAACCCGACCCGTACATGGCGCAGGTGTACCGGTTCGGGATGCTCGAGGACTTCGACCACCTTTACCGCTATGCCGCGCTCCTCGACCGCCTGGAGGGCAAGGACGCGAACAACATCCTGCAGTGCTACTCCGACGTCCTGCCCGGCCGGCCGACGGCGGTCGAGCACCGCGCGCCGGAGGACGACCTTCGCCGGCCGTACGACCGCGCCACCGCGCACGCGCTCACCAAGCTGCACGCGATGACGATCATGGCCGGCGAGCACCAGACGCACGACTACTACATGAACGTCGGCCCGCTCTTCGCCGACCCGATCGCGCGCCAGCTCTACGCCGAGATCGCGTCGATCGAGGAGCAGCACGTCACGCAGTACGAGTCGATCATCGATCCGAGCGAAACCTGGCT
>DATGPD010000448.1:0-7089 GCA_035305285.1 Planctomycetota bacterium | reverse complement strand
TTGCGCATCCTGTACCACCACCGCATCCGTGCCGACGACGGTCAGGCCGTGCACGTCCGGGAGATGATCGGCGCGCTGCGCGCGCTCGGCCACGAGGTCGCCGAGTGCGCCCTCGTGCCGAAGGCCGACCCGGAGCCCGGCGCGCCGGGCGGAGCCGCGCCGCCGCGCGCGGCCGGCTTCCTGCGCCGCCTGCGCGTGCCGCGCCTCCTCCTCGAAGTGCTGGAGGTCGGCTACGGGCGCACCGCGACCCGCCGGCTGGTCGAGCGCGGCCGCGCCCTGCAGCCGCACTTCGTGTACGAGCGCCACGCGCTGCACTGCCGCGCCGGGCTCCGCGCGGCGCGCGCGCTCGGCGTGCCGCTACTCCTCGAGGTGAACTCGCCGATGTGCGACGAGATGGCGCAGCTCGGCCTCCTGCGCTTTCCGGGCGCGGCGCGGAAGGCCGAGCGCGAGGTGCTCGGCGGGGCGGCGGTGGTGCTCGCGGTCAGCGAGGTGCTGCGCGCCCGCCTGATCGAGTGCGGCGCGCGGCCCGAGCGCACCGTCGTGGTGCGCAACGGCGCCGACCCAGAGCGGTTCGGCGATGCGGCGCGTGCGGCAGCCCGGCGCCTGCGCCAGGCCCGCGGCCTCGACGAGCGCGCGTTCGTCGTCGGCTTCGTCGGCTACGCGCGCCCCTGGCACCGGTTGGACCTCGTCGTGCGCGCGCTCGCCGACGAGCGCCTGCGCGATGCGCACCTGTGGATCGCGGGCGACGGTCCGGCGCTGCCCGAGCTGCGCGCCGCCGCGGCCGCCGCCGGTCTGACCGGGCGCGTGCACTGCGTCGGCGCGGTGCCGCCGGCCGAGCTGCCGGCGCACGTGTGCGCGTTCGACGCCGCGGTGATCCCGGCGATCAACGCCTACGCGTCGCCGCTCAAGCTGTTCGACTACCTCGCCGCGGGCGTGCCCGCGGTCGTGCCCGACCAGCCGAACCTGCGCGAAGTCGTCACCGACGGCGAGACCGCGCTCCTGTGCCGCCCCGGCGACCCCGAGGCGCTGGTTGCGTGCGTGCGCCGCCTCGCCGCGGACCGCTCGTTCGCCGCCGCGCTCGGCGCGGCGGGCCGGAGTGCGCTGGTCGAACGCGACTGGACCTGGCGCGGGGCGGCGCGCCGCGTGCTCGCCGCGTACGCGGAGGTGGCCGCGTGACCCCCGTGCTCGCGGTTTTCCTGCCGCTCGCGATCGCCTACGCGACCGCCCTGCAGTGGGTGTGGGACATCTGGGTGCTGGAGGAGTCGTACTACTCGCACGGCCCGCTCCTGCCCCTGCTCGCCGCGTTCGTCGTGTGGCGCACCCGGGCGCGCTGGTCGAGCTTGCCGCGCGCCGCCGACCCGCGCGGCTGGTGGCTGCTCGGCCCGGGCCTGTTGCTGCACCTGGTCGGTGCGGCGTTGACCATCGACTCGCTCTCCGCGGCGAGCCTCTGCCTGACCGTGCCGGGCGCGGTGTGGCTCGCGGTCGGCGGCGCGCGCGCGCGCACGTTCTGGCCGCTGTTCGGCCTCCTGCCGTTCGCGGTGCCGCTGCCCCTGTTCGCGACCGGACGGATCGCGTTCGAGCTGAAGGAGGTCGCGGTCACCGGCGGGCTCGCGCTGGCCAACGCGCTCGGCCTCGGCGGCGTGCGCGAGGGCGCGCACCTGTTCGTTCCGGGTCGGGCCGAGGCGCTTCTCGTCGAAGACCCGTGCGGCGGCCTGCGCTCGCTGCTCGCACTGACCACGCTCGGCTGGTGCTGCGCGTTCCTGCTCGGCACGCCGCGCCTGCGGCGTGTGTGGATCCTGGTCTTGTCGCTGCCGCTCGCGCTCGCGCTCAACGTCGTGCGCATCGCGTTCCTGTGCTTCGCCGCGAAGTGGTGGGGGGTGGAGTACGCGAGCACCAGCGCGCACGACCTCGCCAACGCGACGGTGTGGATCGTCGCGGTCGTCGTGCTGCTCGCGCTCGACCGCGCCTTCTCCCGGGAGGACGGATGAGCCGCGTGCTGAAGGTCTCCTCCGCCGTGCTCTGGCTGCTCGCGCCCGGCCTCCTGTTCCTGAGCTGGTACCGGCCGTTCACCGTGTCGGTCGGCCGCGCCGAGCGCCTGCCGGCGGAGATCGGCCGGTTCACCCTCGTCGAGGAGACGCCGCTGACCCCGCGCGAGCACATGCTGCTCGGCACCGACGACGCGGTGTCGCGCACCTACCGCGCCGCGGACGGGGGCCTGGTGTTTCTCGTCGCCGTCTTCCACCAGCACAACTGGAAGAGCGTGCACCCGCCGCACCTCTGCCTGCGCGGCAGCGACATGCTCATCGAGGCCGACGGCACGAGCGAGCCGCTCGCGCTCCCCGGCGGCGGGTCGCTGATCGCGGGGCGCGTGACGACGCGTAGCCGCGCCGACCACCGCGGGTACCTCAGCCTGTTCGCCTACGGCGCGCGCGGGCTGCGCACCGGGTCGTACTCCGAGTTCGTGTGGTACCACCTGCCGCGCGCCGTGCTGCGGCGCAGCGTGCCGGGCTACCTCGTGCGCGTCGAAGCCTGGCTCGACGACGGCGCGGCCGAGGCGCGCTGCCGCGAGTTCCTCGCCGACGTCGTCCCCGCGCTGGAAGCGCTCCTGCAGTGAACGGCGAAGCGCACGCGCTGTCGGTCGACGTCGAGGACTGGTTCCAGGTCCTCAACATGGCGAAGGTCGTCGACCGCGCGACCTGGGACCGGCAGGCGCTGCGCTGTGCGGACTCGACCCGCCGCCTGCTCGACCTGTTCGCCCGGCGCGGCGCGCGCGCGACGTTCTTCTTCCTGGGCTGGATCGCCGAGCGGCTGCCCGACCTCGTCGCCGACGTGCGGCGCGCCGGGCACGAGATCGGCTCGCACGGTTACCACCACCGCTGCCTGCACGACCTCGGCGCGGGAGGGTTCGCCGAGGACCTCGCGCGCACCGAGGCCGCGCTGGTGGCCGCGGGCGCGGCGCGGCCGACCGCGTTCCGCGCCTGCACGTGGTCGATCACCGCGCGCACACCGTGGGCGCCGGCGGTGCTCGCGGCGCGCGGCTACACGCTCGACAGCTCGATCTACCCGGTGGCGCACCCGGACTACGGCGTGCCGGGCGCACCGCCGGCACCGTACGTGCTCACCGTCGGCGAGCACGAGCTGGTCGAGGTGCCGCCGCTCACGTGGCCGATCCTCGGCAAGCGCGTCCCGGTCGGCGGCGGCGGTTACCTGCGCCTGTTCCCGGTCGCGTTCCTGCGCGCGGGCCTGCGCGCCGCGGCGCGCGCCGGACATCCGGGTTGCGTCTACGTGCACCCCTGGGAGGTCGACCCCGGACAGCCACGCGTCCCTCTCGGCGGCGTGCGCGGCTTCCGCCACTACGTCGGACTCGCCCGCACCCTCGCCAAGCTCGACCGCCTGCTCGCCGAGTTCCGTTTCGTCGGGCTGAGCGAGGCCTTGGCCGGCGGGACGGCGGCGTTGCCGCGCATGGCGGTGGAGCAGGTGCTCAGCCGGTGATCCGCTCGGCGCCGGTGTAGACCTTCGCGCGGTCCTGGCGCAGGAAGCCGACCAGCGTCGCGCCGGCGGCGTGGCACAGGTCGAAGCCGAGCGCGGACGGCGCCGACACCGACAGAATCACCGGCACGCCGAGGCGCAGGCACTTGAGCACGAGGTCGTAGCCGGCGCGCCCGGACAGCAGCGCGATCGCGCGGCGCAGCGCGGCGCCGCCGCGCGCCGCCTGGCCGATCGCCTTGTCGAGCGCGTTGTGCCGGCCGACGTCCTCGGCGAAGCCGAGCAGCGTGCCGTGCCCGTCGTAGAGCGCCGCGCCGTGGCACGCGCCGGTGCGCGCGAACAGCTCCTGGCGCGCTTCGAAGTCGGCGCGCAGCCGCTGGAGCAACGCGTGCGTCACCTTGGGGACCCCGGCGAGGCACGGCGGCGCGCCTTCCAGGAGCGTATCGACGTCGGTCAGGCCGCAAGCGCCGCACGACGTGCGGATCTCGTGTGTGCGGGTCAGCCGCCCCCGCACGTGGGCGGCGTCGACCCCGGTGAGCGCGACGTCGATCCGGTCGGGGGTGCGCGCCGCCGGATCCCCGGGGGTCGCGTGCATCCCGGTGACCGCCGCCGCGGAGGGGATCACGCCCTCGCTGAGCAGGAAGCCGAGGGCGAGGTCTTCGTCGCGGCCCGGCGTGCGCATGGTCAGGACCTCGGCCCCGCCGGCCGCGATGAGCAGCGGCTCCTCGCGGATCAGCTCGTCGTCCGAGCCGTCGGCGAGGGTGCGGCGGAAGATCGGCATGCGCTGTGGCCGAGGATCGATGCGCGGCCGCGCCGGCGCAAGGGCGCCTTTGCAATCGCCTTGCCACCGGCGCGCGCGCGCCGCCCGCCGCCGCGCGTGAGGCGCGGCGCGAAACCTTCTCGGCGGCGCGAGTTCTGCTGGCTACGTTGTCCGCCCCGGCAACCGGCCGCGGTCCGACTTCCCGCTCCTTCCACATGTCCACCGTCGATCTCTCCAAGTACGGCATCCACGTCAAGAACGTCCTGCGCAACGCCGCGCCGGCGATCCTCTACGAGCAGGCGATCCTGCGCCGCGAAGGTGAAATCGTCTCCTCCGGCGCGCTCGCCACGCGTTCGGGGGCCAAGACCGGCCGGTCGCCGAAGGACAAGCGCATCGTCGACGCGCCGCCGAGCAACCAGGACGTGTGGTGGGGCGAGGTCAACATCCGACTGTCGGAGAAGACCTTCCTGGTCAACCGCCAGCGCGCGATCGACTTCCTCAACACGCGCGACCAGCTCTACGTCGTCGACGGCTTCGCCGGCTGGGACGAGGCCTACCGGGTCAAGGTGCGCGTCATCTGCCTCAACGCGTACCACGCGTTGTTCATGTGGAACATGCTGATCCGTCCGACGCCCGAGCAGCTCGCGGCGTTCGGCGAGCCGGAGTACGTGATCTACAACGCCGGCCTGTTCCCGGCCAACCCGCTGACAAACGAGATGAGTTCGTCGACCAGCGTCGACCTCTCGTTCGAGCGCGGCGAGTTCGTCATCCTCGGCACGCAGTACGCCGGCGAGATGAAGAAGGGCGTGTTCACGATCATGAACTACCTGATGCCGAAGCGGAACGTGCTGTCGATGCACTGCTCCGCGAACGAAGGCCCCGACGGCGACGTGTCGCTGTTCTTCGGCCTGTCGGGCACCGGGAAGACGACGCTGTCCGCCGATCCGCGCCGCAAGCTGATCGGCGACGACGAGCACTGCTGGACGGACCAGGGCATCTTCAACATCGAGGGCGGCTGCTACGCCAAGTGCATCAACCTGTCGCCCGAGGGCGAGCCGGAGATCTACGCGGCGATCCGCTACGGCTCCGTGCTGGAGAACGTCGTCTACGACCCGCAGACGCGCATCGTCGACTTCTCCGACGCGTCGATCACCGAGAACACGCGCTGCAGCTACCCGGTCGAATACATCCCGAACGCCAAGATCCCGTGCGTCGGCGCGCACCCGCGCAACGTGATCTTCCTCACCTGCGACGCGTTCGGCGTGCTGCCGCCGGTCAGCAAGCTCACCCCCGAGCAGGCGATGTTCCACTTCATCTCGGGCTACACCGCGAAGGTCGCGGGCACCGAGGTGGGCGTGAAGGATCCCGAGGCGACGTTCTCCGCGTGCTTCGGCGCCGCGTTCATGGTCTGGCACCCGACCAAGTACGCCGAGTTGCTCGCCGAGAAGATCGAGAAGCACAAGAGCCAGGCGTGGCTGGTCAACACCGGCTGGAGCGGCGGCGGCTACGGCGTGGGCAAGCGCATGCCGCTGCGCTACACGCGCGCGATCATCGATGCGATCCACGACGGCAGCCTGGAGCGCGCGCCGACGGTGAAGGACCCCGTCTTCGGCCTGCTGGTCCCCACGCGCTGCGCCGGCGTCCCCGACGAGGTGCTGCAGCCGCGCAACACGTGGGCGGACAAGGCGGCCTACGACCAGAAGGCCAGGCACCTGGCGTCACTGTTCGCCAAGAACTTCGAGAAGTACCGCGACCACGCGAGCGAGGCGATCCGCTCGGCGTGCCCGGTCGCGTAGGGCGCCGCCACTCCGGCGAGACTGCGCGCCGGCAGCGCCGGTGTGCGGCGGTCACGTCGGCTCGTGCACGCCGCCGACCTCGCGTTCCTTCACCGGGCCGGGAGGCGCGCCGTGCACCGGCCGCTCGTCAGGCCGCGTGCGTGGCCGATCCTGCGCATGTGGGGCGCGCGCCGCGGCGCACCAGATGGCGGCCCGGAGCGCCGCCGTCTGGATCCGCGGAGAGCCGCGGGGCAAGGTCCCCCGCGCAACGGCAGGCCGCCTGGCGCAGGGCCGTGGCCGCGCGGACAGGTCTTCACACGTCCGATGCGGCGCGGACACCCCGAGTCGCCACCGGGATGCACGCGCCGCGTAAGTGGCTCGCTAGTGCACCACGAACTGACAGCCGATGCCCAGTTGCGGCGGACCGCCCTGCACGACGACCCCTTGCGTGGCGAACGCCGCGCCGGGCGGGATCCCACCGGGGATCGGCAGCGCGACGTCGTGTCGCCCCGAGCCGCCGACCGTGGTCGCCGTGACGACGACGAACAGGTTGGGGTCGAGCAAGGCGTCGCCGAACGGCGTCGGGAGCGGAGCGGCCGGCACGCCGAGCAGGCCGTACAGGCTCGCCCCCGGCGCCGCGGTGTAGGTGATGGTGAGCACGCCGTTCGGGTTGTTGCCGACGACGAACGACCCCGGCGTGCTGGCGAACGTCACCGCGGCGCTGCCGCCGACCGGCGTACCGGCGACGAACGGGTTCAAGGCGACGGCCGGGTCGATGCGCACGGTGCCGCCGTTGGCCTGGACCGCCGGGCTGGCGGGGCCGCCGAACGGCGCGCCGCCCTGCACGTAGCTGTTGCTGCTCCCCGCGAGGCGGAGCGTGCACTGGTTGAGCGCGATCGCCGGGATGCCCGCGTACGCCGCGTCGAAGCGCGGCTCGACGACGTCGATCGTCGCGTTTTGTCCGCCGATGCACTGCCCGCCGCCGATCCCGAGCGACGTGACGCCGAGCAGGCAGCGCGTCAGCAGCACGCGGCTGTTGTCTACCTGCACGGCGGGCGAACCGAAGTT
>DATGPD010000447.1:0-5755 GCA_035305285.1 Planctomycetota bacterium | reverse complement strand
CTTGCCCGCCTCCAGCACGCGCTGCACGCGCGCGTCGGTGACCTCGATCCCGAGCCGCTCGAGCACCCAGATGACGTTGCTCTTGCCGCTCATCGGACCGACGCTGATCTTCTGCTCCAGGCCGACCATGTGCGCCGGCACGCCGGAGTACACGCTGTCGGCGAGTGCGACGTCGCCCTTGCGGAACGCCTTGATGACCGCGGCAGCGTGCACGCCGGTGCCGGTCTCGAACGCGTCGGAGCCGAACACCGGGTAGTTGTGCGGCACGGTGACGCCGATCGCCTGCGCTGCCTTCGCGACGTATTCGGGCAGCCGGCGCAGGTCGTTGTCGATCCAGCCGAGCAGCTTGCAGTTGACCAGCAGGAGGTCCATCGGCGCGTTACCGGCCCGCTCGCCGACGCCGAGCGCGGTGCCGTGCACGCGGTCGGCGCCGGCCTCGATCGCCGCCAGGCAATTGGCGATGCCGAGGTCGCGGTCGCGGTGCCCGTGCCAGTCGACCTTCAGCGTGGGGTCGTGCGAGTCGGCCAGCTCGCGCACGAAGCGGACCAGCGCGCGGGCGCCGGCCGGCGTCGCGTGGCCGACGGTGTCGCACACGCACAGCCGGCGTGCGCCCAGCTCGATCGCGAGCGAGTAGAGCGCCCTGACCGTGTCGGGGTGCGCGCGGGTCGTGTCCTCGGTGACGTACATGACCGGCAGGTCGTGCGCGCGCGCGAAGGTCAGCGCCTTGCGCGTGTTCTCCAGCATCCCTTCGAGCGTCCAGTCCTCGGCGAACTGGCGGATCGAGCTGCTGCCGATGAACGCGGACACTTCGATCGGGATGCCGGCCTGCTGCGAGATCTCGACCACCGGCTCGATGTCGCTGACCACGGTCCGGCACGCGACGTTCGCCGCGATCTTCAATCTGCTGTCCGCGATTTCGCGCGCGAGGCGGAGGATGTCGGCCCGCGGGCGACCGCCGGCACCGGGCAGCCCCAGGTTGACCGAGTGGATCCCCAGCGCGTCCATCAGGTGGAGCAGCTCGATCTTGTCTTCGATCGACGGATCGTGCGCCGAGGGCGATTGCAGCCCGTCCCGCAGGGTCTCGTCGTCGAACTCCAGCGGTCGTTGCCGCGTCGGCACCGCTTCGTGCCGGTTCCAGTCGTAGATGAGGTCCTCGACGCGCGTCATGGGCCCGATCTTAGCCCGCGCCCCGCGGCGGGGCCCGCCGGGGCTGACGGTGCGCGGCGGGCGCGGTAGAACCTGCCGATCCGCCGCCGCTCCGGACCCGTGTCATTGTCCCGCATCCCGTTCGCGCTGCTCGTTCCGTTCCTCGCCGTCGCGGCGCTCCGCGCCCAAAGCGACGACGTCATCGCACGCTACCAGAAGCTCGTGCGGGCCCCCGAGAGCGAACGGGTGGCGCTGGCGCCGAAGCTCGCCGCCGAGCCGGCCGGGCGCAGCGGACCCCTGCTGCGCGCCGAGCTGACGCGCGCGAAGAGCAAGGAGCTGAAGCTCGCCCTGCTGCAGGGCCTCGCGGAGCACGCGCGCCCCGACCTCGCCAGCACCGTCATGGAGGTGCTGCGCCCGAACGAGCCCGATCCGGAACTTGCCGGTGCGGTCGGCAAGGCGCTCGCCGCGTTGGGGGACGTCGGTGTCCCGGCGCTGCGCGCGCAGATCGACCGCTTCGCGACGGGGCGCAGCACGCACGCCAATCGTCCCGCGACCTACGCGCAGCTCCTCGACGCGCTGGCCAGGATGAAGTCGCCGGCGGCGCGCGCCGCGCTCGTCGACCTGGCGACGAAGGGCCACGGCTACGACCGGCAGCTCGCGCTCACCAAGCTCGCCGACGTGGCGCGGGAACCCGCCGTGGACGAGGCGCGGCGCCGGGCGCTGGAGGGCGACTTCGCTGGCCTCGTGCTCGAAGGACTGCGCCAGATCAGCCGGCACGACCCGGCCGGCGTCAGCGCGGCGCTGCGCGTGGTCGCGGGCCGGGCGACCGGGACGATGGCGGCGCCGCTGCTCGCCGGGATCGCCGAGGTCGGCGCCGCACACCTCACGCCGGACGTGCACGCGCTGTTCTTCACCGCGGCGGCGGCGACCGATCCGACGCTGACGCGCAACCTGCGCGCGCACGCCGCGAAGCTGCGCGCCGACGTCGCCTTCCTCCAGTTCGTCCTCGGGCGCCTGCCGTCGCTGCAGAGCACGGCCGAACGCACGCTCGCAGCGCGCCTGATCGTCGGGCTGCCCGGGTCGGAGGCGACCGTGGCACTCGTCGAGTTGAGCCAGGCGCGCGAGCCGATCGTGGCCGACACCGCGATCGAGGCGCTCGGCGCGCGCGGCGATCGTGCCGCGGTCCCCGCGCTGCGCAGGCTGAGCCGGTCCCCCGACGCCGAGCGCCGGCGCGGGGCGCTGCTCGCGCTGCACCAGCTGCTCAAGGCGGAAGCGGACTGGCGCGCGGAGCTGCGCGTCGCGCTCGACGACGTCGAGCTTTGCACGCTCGCCATCGATCTGCTCGCCGACGTCGGCGACGAAGCCTCCCTGCCGGCCATCCACCGGAAGTTCGCGTCGCCCGACTGGCGCGTGCGCGCGGCGGCCTACGACTTCTGCGCGCGCGTGCGTGCCGCTGCCTCCGTCGAGCCGCTGCTCGCGCGCCTCACCGTCGAGCGTGACCGTCTGCAGCAGGACGTGCGCGACGCGCTCGAGTCCATCACCGGCCAGCGCCTGCACGGCGAGACGCAGTGGCGCGCGTGGTGGCGCGACCACGCGGCGACGTTCACGCCGCCTCCCGTGCAGCCGAAGGCACGCCGCCCGCGGAGCGACGAAGGCTCGACGCGCACCTACTACTCGATCCCGGTGGTCAGCGCGGCGGTCATGTTCGTCGTCGACCGCTCGGGCAGCATGGCCGCGAGGGTGGGCACCGGCGGCAGCACGCGGCTGGAGGAGGCCAAGCGCCAGCTGGTGCGCGTGTTGACCGCGACGCCGACGGGCCACCGGCTCGGGGTGATCTCCTTCGCCAACGACGTCCAGAAGATGCAGGAGCGCCTGACGGTGCTCGACGAGCGCGCGCGCACCGATCTCAAGACGCGGGTCGAGGCGCTGGTGGCCTCGGGCGGCACGAACGTGCACGACGCCCTGCAGGCGGCGTTCGCGGACCCGGACGTCGACACGATCTACCTGATGACCGACGGCGCCCCGAACGTCGGCGCGATCACCGATCCGGTCGAGCTGCGCGCCGCGGTGAAGCGCTGGAACCGCACGCGCCAGATCCGCATCCACACGATCTCGCTGGGCGGAGAGAGCGAGATGCTGCGCGGGATCGCGGAGGACTCGGGCGGGCAGTACGTCAGCGTGCGCTGACCGGCCCGCTCAGTGCAGGCGCAGCTTGTACGACTGGATCTTGCGATACAGCGTCGCGCGGCCGATGCGCAGGAGCTGCGCGGCGCGGCGCACGTTGCCCTTGGTCGCGCGCAGGGCGCGCGACAGCAGTCGCTTCTCCTCGTCCTTGAACGGCCGAATCGCGGCTTCGTCGATCTCGGCGTCGTCGTCCTCCTCGGTGAGCGGCGCCCGCGGGCGCGCCGGGCCGGGCTCGATGCCGACCGCCTGGGAACCGAGCAGGTGGACGCGATCGATCGGGTTGCTGCCCGCGACCGCGTGCGCGCGCTGGACCGCGTTCTGCAGCTGCGCGACGTTGCCCGGCCAGGGGTTGGTCTCGAGCAGCACGATCGCCGACGGCGTGAAGCCCTTGGCCGGCACGCCGGTCGACTCCGCAGCGCGCTTCAGGAAGTGGTTGGCGAGGATCGCGATGTCGTCGCGCCGCTCGGCGAGCGAGGGCACCACGATCGGTAGCACGTTGAGCCGGTAGTAGAGGTCCTCGCGGAACGCGCCGCGCGCGACCAGCTCCGGCAGCCGGGCGCTGGTCGTGGCGATCAACCGCGCCTGACTGCCGCTGCGGCCGTCCGGCCGGTCCTTGAGGTAGCGGACCAGGCGGCTCTGCGTCTCGGCCGGCAGGCGGTCGATGTCCTCGAGCAGGATCGTGCCGCGCTGTGCTTCCTGCAGCGAGGCGTCGAGCTGTTCGGCGGAAAGGCCCTCGCAGGCGTGCACGACGAACGGCGCGTGCGCGCGCCGACCGCCGCGCTGGATCATCTGCGCGATCGAGGTCTTGCCGGTGCCCGGCTTGCCCTCGATCAGCGTGGTCGCGTCGCTGTCGGTCGCGCGTGCGACCGCGGTGAGCAGGCGGCGGTGCAGCGGGCTGCAGCCGACGAAACCGGCCTGCGCCTGCTCCAGCGCGATCCGCTGCTGCAGGCGGCGGTTGTCGCGCATCAGCCGCCCGACGCGCGCCGCCTGGTTGATCGTCGCGCGCGTGCGGTGCGCGACCGCTTCGATCGGCCGGACGACGAAGTCGAGCGCGCCCTCCCCGATCAGATCGACGACCCGGTCGATCGCGGCGGCCTGGCAGGCGGCGACCACCGGCACGGTCGCGTGCGCGCCGCGGAGCTGTGCCAGCACCTTGCGCGCCTCGCCGTCGAACTCGCTCGCGTCGAGCAGGACGACGTCGGCGTCGCCCGCCGCGGCGATCGCTGCCGAAGCATCGATCGGCGTCGTCCGCACGCCATAGCCATGGTCGCCGAGGACCGCGCGCGCCGCCTCGTGCAGCGTCGGGTCGTCGCTGACCACGAGCAGAGAAGCGCCATCGAACGGAGCCTGGAGCGGACGCCGGTCGGCGATGGCGTGGCCCTGATCCCGCAGTGCAGCACTCATGTCTGCAACCTCTTCGGCCTCCGCCCCCCGCGAAGTGAAGTGCGGCCGCGGCCCCGGAACGGTGCGACCGTGGGCGGTGCGGGCAGTCCGACGGTGCCTCCGACGCCAGGGCCCTCTGCCCGGCGCGCAGCGCAGGCGGCGGCGCCCACCAGGGTCGCCGTCGACGTGGTCGGACCGTGCCAGGGAGGGTCGGGCTTCTCCTCCGACGAGATACAGGTGCGCGACGTCGTGATCCGGGTCACGGCGGGCGTCGACGAGCCGGACCTCCGGGACGATCCCGTTGCGCCGCGAGCGCGTCTCCAGCACGCGCCTGAACTCCTCGAGGCCGCCGGAACGACTTGCCCCTTGCCCGCGACGCGCGTGGCCACGCGCTGCCGGACCGCCGTCGCCTCCCGGTTCCCCGCCAGCCACTCGTTGCGGACCTTGCCGTGGATGGCGATGCGCAGCTCCGCGGTCCGGGCGCCACCCGGAGCCGGGCCGCGCCTTCGCTCAGCGGTCGCCCTTGATCGCGGCCAGGCCGGCGCGCCCCTCGGCTTCGGCCTTGCTGCCCTCGGGCACGTCGGCGAGACCTTCGTTGAGCGCGGCCAGGGCCTCGTCGCGCCGGCCGACCGCGAGCAAGGCGAGCCCGTACTCGATCCGTTCGGTGGCCGAAATGATCCGGCCGGTGCCCGACCGCCGGCGGTGTTCGATCGCCTGGTCCAGGATCTCGACCGCGCGCTGCGGCTCGCCGCGCAGGCGCGCAGCGCGCGCCCGGAGCACGAGCCAGGAGACGTTGTTCGGATCGTAGCGCAGCAGCCAGTCCAGCTCGGCGGCCGCGGGCTCCGGGTCGTCGAGGATCTCGACCCAGTAGCTCGCCAGCGCGGCGCGCTCCTGGAACGCGTGCGGACCGGGGGCGGCCGCGATCGCTGCTTCCAGGCTCCGCCGCCACTCGGCGAGCACCGGCTCGCGTTCGGCCTGCGGCGCGTCGGCGCGGCGCAGCGCGTCGAAGATCTGCGCGTAGAAGGCGGCCTTGTCCTTCTCC
>DATGPD010000446.1:0-10250 GCA_035305285.1 Planctomycetota bacterium | reverse complement strand
GCCGGCCGCGCCGCCGCCCCTCGCCGTCGGTGCCGCCGCGCCGGCCGCGCCCACGTTCGCCGCCACCGTCGAAGACCGCGGGCGGAGCGTCGTACTCGCGCGGGGCGATCGCGTACAGCACGATCGGCTCGCCGCTGTCGGCGTCGAGCACGCGACCGCTGATGGTGAGCGCCGGCTCGAGGCGGACGTGCACCTGCTGCGTCGTCGTGGGATCGATGCCTTCCTGCTCGTAGGTGATGTAGCGCGGGTGCTCGACGCGCAGGTTGAGCGGCATCGGCGGCAGCGACTCGAGCACGAACTCGCCCCGCCGGTCGGTGCGGGTGCGGCTCTCGCCGCCGCCCGCGCGCCAGAGCGCCGCGAGCGTGCGCCAGTCGGGGGCTCCTGCGCCCGCTTCGGCGGCGCCCTGGTCGTTGCCGCCGCGGCCGCGGTTGCCGCGGCCCCCGCGCTCGCCGCGCGGAGCCGGCGAAGCCTCGACGCGCGCCTCCGCCACCGGGTTGCCGTCGCGGTCGACGACGCGGCCGCGCAGTTCGGCGCCGAGCACGAGCTGCAGCTTGCCCGCGTCGACCGCGGCCGCCGACCTGGCTTCCAGCGGATCGGTGGCCGCGGCGAGGTAGCGGCGTGCGCGCGCGACCACGCGGAAGCGGCCTTCGGGGACGTGTTCGATGCGGAAGAAGCCCGTCGCGTCCGTGGTCGCGCGCCGGGTGAGCGGATCGTCCTCCGGCTCCTCGCCGCCGCCGCGCCGGCCGCGCCCGCCGCGCCCGGTGAAGGGCATCGGCGCACCGCGGTCGTCGTGCTGCACGCGCACCTCGGCGCCCGCGATGCCGGTGCCGCCCGCGTCGACGACGAAGCCGGACACGGTCGCGCCGATCGCGACGACGATGTCGCCGAGTTGCAGCGCGCCGCTGCGCGTCTGCCACTGCCGCTGCACCTGGGCAGGAGCGAAGTCGCGGTGGACGACCTGCACGTCGAGCGTGCTGTTGGTCAGCGCGCGCCCTTCCACCCGGAACGTCCCGTCGGCGGCGGTCGTCGTGGCCGCGGCGAGCGGTCGGGGGCGGAACGCGCGCCCGCGTTCGCCGCCGAAGTCGCCCGGACGCGCGGCGTCGAACGAGAGGCGATGGGTGACGAGCACCCGCGCGTCCCCGACGGGGCTGCCGCCTTCGGTGACGACGCGCCCGCTGACCACGATCGCTTCGCGCGGGAGGTCGTCGTCGTCGTCCGCCGTGTTCTCGGCCCCGACGGTCAGCTCGGTCCGGCCGAGCGCACGCTCCATCGAATCGCCGGCCAGGCTCGCGGCGGGACCCCGCTCCTCGTCACCCGCATGCGCGGCGAAGGCGGCCTCGGCGTCGGGGTCGAGGTCCGCACCGGGGTCGCGCTCGAGCAGCAGCATCGCCGCGGCGCCGATCGCGAGCACGGCGAATGCGGTCAACCAGACGTTCTTGCGTGTCATCGGATGGGAGTGTCGTGCAGCAAGGGGTCGAGGGCGCGCGCCGCCGGTCGAGCCGGCGCGGCGCGCCGGCTCAGTCGGCGGGCGAGCAGGCGACCGAGAGCTTGAAGTCGCCCTTCTGTTTCCGGTCTTGCTCGAACTCGCGCGCGCCGCCGTCGCGCGTCTCCATGGTCCACTCGACGTGCGACGACGACTCGAGCTTGCCCTGCAGGAGGAGGCTCTTCAGGGTGTTGTTCGCGAGGTCGACGACCAGTGTGCCCTGCACGTCGACCTGCACGGTGCCGTCGCCGGCGGCCTGCGGGCGCTCGCCGCCTTCACCGCCGCCGCGCCGGCCGCCGCGCATTCCCATCGCGCCCATCCCGAGCGGGCCGGCGATTCCGAGCTTCTGCGGATCGCCCTTGCCGGAGACCCGACCGCTGATCTCGATCGTCGCGAGGTCGTTCTCGACCTTCACGAGCTTGCCGGTCAGCTTCGGCTCGGTGCCCTCGGCGGTCAGGATCTGCAGGGCGAGGTTGTCGGTGCCGCCGAACATGCCGAGGTTGCCGCCTCGGCCCTGTCGACCGCCGCGATCCCCGCGTTCCCCGCGGCCGCCGCGATCCCCGCGTTCCCCGCGGTCGCCCTCGCCGCCTTCGCCGCGCTGCCCGCGGCGCCCCGGACCGGCGCCTTCGGGGCGTCCCGCACGGATCGGGTGCACGACGCTCGCGAGCGCCTGCTTCAGCCCGTTGCCGATCTCGTAGGTCCCGCCGGCGTCGAGCGGCTGGTTCGGAGCGAGCCCGGAGAAGTCGATCTTGCGCGGCAGGCCGCGCGACGCGGCGGCCGGCATCGGCGTCGCTTCGTCGCCCTCGCCGACGACCGCGGGCTCGGGGGTGAAGGTGACCTTCTTGCCTTGCAGGTCCCCGGTCACCGTCCGCTCGTTCTCCCCGTCCCACCCCAGGACCTTCGCTTCCAGCGTCTCGTACTGCCGCCAGGAGCCGGCGTCGACGAACACGATCTTCTGTTGCGTGGCGCTCGTCCCGCCCGGCGCTGCGGCTCCGCCCCGGCCGCCGCGGCCGCCGCGCCCGGCCATCTCCTCCCCGTCGACCAGCATCTTGTTTTCGGACTCCACGTTCACGCTCGACTCGATCGTGTAGCGCAGCGGCTTCTCGCCCTGCGGCCGGATCGTGATCGTGTGCTCCTGGGCCAGCAGAGCCGGCGCGAAGAGGGTCAGGGGGAGGACGAGGCGGTGGTTCTTCATGGCATCGGCTGGAAAGGACACCGGGCGCCGTGACCCACGCCGGAGGCGGATGCGACGGTCACGACGCCCGCGGCGTGGTTACGCTAGGGCCATCCTCACGACCAGTACAGAGTTGGTACCGACGCCTCACGGGCCGGCGGCGGCCGCGCCCGTGGTGGGGCGGGCGGGGGCCGGCACGCCGGCGGGCGTCCCCCGGCGGTCGGACGCAGCCAAGCCAGCCCGCATGCTCGGCCTGACCTGCGCGATCCCGCTGCTCCTGGCGCAAGAATCCGGCGCGCAGGCGAATCGCCCGGCGGCACCTCCCGCGTTCCACCCCCACGTCGCCGCGATCGTCTACGAGCACTGCGCGGCGTGCCACCGTCCCGGCCAGGCGGCGCCCTTTCCGCTGCTGACCTACGACGACGTGCGCCGCCGCGGCCGGATGATCGTCAAGGTCACCGAGCAGCGCACCATGCCGCCGTGGCACCCGGTGGAAGGGCACGGCGAGTTCGCGGGCGAGATGCGCCTCACCTCGGAGGAGATCGCCACGCTACGGGCGTTCGTCGAGGCCGGGATGGCGGAGGGCGACCCCGCGCTCGGCCCGCCGCCGCCCGAGTTTCCGACCGGGTGGTACCTGCGCGAGCCGGATTTGGTCGTGCAGACGGCGGAGGCCTTCGAGGTCCCGGCGAGCGGACCCGACATCTACCGCAACTTCGTGATCCCGCTCCGCCTCGACGAGGACCGCTACGTGACCGCGATCGAGGTGCGCCCCTCGGCGCGCAGCGTGTTGCACCACGTGATCTTCTCGTTCGACACGACGGGGCGGGCCCGCGCGCGGGACGGAAAGGACGGCAAGCCCGGCTTCGACGGCATGGGGGGCGAAGGCGGCGGGCTGAACGGCACCGCCGCGGTCGGCGGCTGGGCGGTGGGCGGGCTGCCGCGCGAGCTGCCGCTCGGCCTCGCGCGTCGCGTGCCGAAGGGGGCGGACCTCGTCCTGCGCTGCCACTTCCATCCGTCCGGCAAGGTCGAGCGCGAGCAGACGACGCTCGGCCTGTACTTCGCGAAGGAGCCGCCGACGCGGAGCATGATCGGCCTGCAGCTGCCGCCCGCGTTCGGCGCCGCGGCGGGGCTCGACCTGCCGCCCGGGAGCAAGGACTTCGCCCTGCGCGACGAGTTCGTCCTGCCGGTCGACGTGCTCGCGGTCGAGGTCGGCGGACACGCGCACTACCTGTGCACCCAGATGCAGGTGTGGGTCACGCCGCCCGACGGCGAACGCCGCTCGATCTTCTGGATCGAGGACTGGGACTTCGCTTGGCAGAACCGCTACCAGTACGCGGAGCCGATGCGCCTGCCGGTCGGCACGAAGGTCGAGGTCGCGATCACCTACGACAACTCGGCGGACAACCCGCGCAACCCGCACGACCCTCCGCGCCACGTGCGCTTCGGGCTGCAGTCGACCGACGAGATGGGCAGCATCACGCTGCTGCTCGTTCCGGAGCGCGAGCGCGACGCGGGCACGTTGCAGCGCGCCGTGCAGGCACACGTGCGCGAGCACTTCGCGAAGGGGCGCGGCAACCTCGGTTTCCCCCTCGTGTCGCGCGCGATGATGCTCGACCGCGACGGCGACGGCAGGATCGACGAGGACGAGATCCCGCCGCGCCTGCGCGCGCAGGTGCTGCGCCTCGACCTGGACAGAGACGGCGCGGTCGACGCTGCGGAGCTGGAAGAGGTCGTGCAGCGGTTGGGCTCGGGGCGGGGCGTCCTGCGCGAACGCGGAGGCCGGCGGTGAGGGCGCGCCTCGGCGCGGCGCTGCTGCCGGCGCTGCTCGTCGGGTGCGGCAGCGCGCCGCCCGCGGCGCTGGCGGGTCGCTTCGTCGACCTCGACGGCGCCGGGCACGACCCGCTGCGGGTCGAAGGCGCGCCGGCGCACGTGCTCGTGTTCCTGCTCTCCGACTGCCCGATCGCGAACGCCTACGCGCCCGAGATCCGTGCGATCCGGCGCGCGTTCGAGCCGGCCGGCGTGCGCTTCTTCCTGGTCCACGTGGATCCCGCGCTGGACGTCGAGGCCGCGCGCGCCCACGCGCGCGAGTACGGGCACGCGGGGCCGGTGCTGATCGATCGCGGCCACGAGCTGGTGCGCGCGACCGGCGTCACCGTGACTCCGGAAGCCGCGGTGCTCGGTCCGGGCGGGGAGCTGCTGTACCGCGGGCGGATCGACGATCTGTATGCCGACGTCGGGCGCAAGCGCCACCGCGCGACGAACCACGACCTGCGCGCCGCGCTCGCCGCGATCGTGGCGGGCCAGCCCCCGCCCGTGGCGCGCACGACCGCGGTCGGGTGCTTCATCGCCGACGTCGCGGCGACGGGCGACGGGCGCTGACGGGGCGCGCTGTCGCCGTGCGCGTGGTGCCGCTACAAGGATGCGCATGGCTGCGAGCACGCGTGCACCGGGTGGCCGCCTGCAGGGCGCGGTGGCGATCGTCACCGGCGGTGGACACAACATCGGCCGCGCGATCGCGCGCGCCTTCGCCACCGAGGGCGCGAAGGTCATGGTCTGCGGGCGGCGCGCCGCGCTGCTCGCGGAGACCGCCGGCCTGATCGCGGCCGCGGGCGGCGAGTGCGCGACCTTCCCCGCCGACCTGACGGTCGCTGCGAACGCGCAGGCGCTGGTGGACGCGACGCTGGCGCGCTTCGACGACCTGGACGTCGTCGCCGCGATGGCCGGCGGCGGCGCGGTGTACGCGCCGGTCGACGAGATGGCGCCGGAGGTCTTCGAGGCGATCTGGCGGCAGAACGTGACGACCACGTTCCACACGATGCGCGCCGTGTTGCCCGTCTTCCGCCGCAAAAACCGCGGCTCGATCATCACCGCGGCCGGCGGCGGCGCGTTCTTTCCGTGGCTGGGCGTGCACGCGTCCGCCTACGCGGCGGCGAAGGCCGCGGTGTGCCGGCTGACCGACCAGATCCAGGCCGAGTTGCTGGACACGGGGATCCGGCTGAACGTGCTCGAACCCGGGATGGTGTGGAGCGAGGAGAAGCTGCGCGAAGTCGAGGCCGAGGAGCGCGCGACGGGGCGGCCGCATCCGCTGCGAGGGAACTACCGGCCGCCGGAGATGGCGGCCGAACTCGCGGTGTGGTTGGCGTCGGACGAGAGCGCGTCGATGCAGGGCCGGTGCGTGTCGGTGAACGACGATTGGTGGCGCGATCCGGAGCGCGTGGCGCGAGTCGCGCAGACGATCCATCACTACCGGCTGCGGCGTTACGACCTGTTCTAGGCGCGCGGGTCGGGAGCTCAGGCGGGTTCCGGCGGGAATCACGGCGTCGGCCTCGATCTCGACGAGCATGTCGGGGGCGATGAGGGCGGCGACCTGGACCATGGTGCACGCGGGGCGCACGTCGGCGAAGGCTTCCCCGTGGGCGCGGCCGATGTCGGGCCAGCGCGTGATGTCGGTCACGTAGAGGCGCGTGCGCACGACGTGGAGGAGGGAGGCGCCGGCTGCGGCGAGCGCGCGTTCGACGTTGGCGATGGCCTGCCTGGTCTGCGCGTAGGCGTCGCCGCGACCGACGAGGCGGCCGTCCGGCCCGAGCGCGGTGGTGCCGGCGACATGCACGTGGGGACCGACGCGTACGGCGCGGGAGTAGCCGACGGTCGCTTCCCAGGCTGCGCCAGAAGAGACGCGCTGGCGGCCGGGCAACGGGTCGTTCATCGCGCGGCGAAGAGCCGCAGGCGCAATCCGGGGCTCGCGGCGAGTCCGGTCGGTCCGGCGGCGATGGCCTGGACGAAGACCGTTGCGTCGGCGAGGACGGGGTCGGGCGGCAGATCGAGCGTGAAGGAGGTCCAGCCGCCACCGGCGTCGTTCGCGAGACGGCCGAGGTCGATCACCGCGAGCGCGGGGGTCAGACCGACGAGGATGCGTACGCCGGCGACGTCGTGCGCGCCCTGTGCGGCGTCGAGCAGGAGGATGGCGGGTGCGTTCGGCGGGCCGTCGGCGACCGCGAGGCGCAGGCGCCTTCCGAGGAGCGGCGGCTCGGGGCCGATCAGGCGCAGTGCGGGTTCGCCGCCCTGCGACGAGGCGTAGCCGTACGGCCCGGGCTCGCGCGCGCTCCCGGCGAAGAGGGTCGGGTGGTCGAACGGCGGTTGACCGCGCGAGACGCGCGGGTCGGTCAGCGCCTCGGCGAGGAACGCGATCAGCGCCTGGCGGTCGTAGGCCGTCATGTTGAACGGCTGGATCGCGTGGAACGGATTCTGGAAGTCGCCGCCGCGCGCGTAGAAGTCGACGACTTCCGCCAGCGTGCGCTGGCTGCCGTTGTGGAAGTACGGGGCACGCTCGGCGACGTTGCGCAGCGACGGCGCCTTGAACGCGTTGTCGTCCCTCGCCTGCCCGGTGACCGCCCAGCGTCCGCGGTCCTCGCCGAGCGGGCGCACGCCGATGTCCGAGAAGGTCGCGCGGGCGAAGGTGGGCGCGCGGTGGCAGAACGTGCACAGGCCGATCTGTTCGAACACGAACTTGCCGTGGAGCTGCTCGGCGGTCAGCGCGCCGTCGTCGCCGCGCAGCCAGCGGTCGATGGGGGCCTGGTCGGGAACCAGCGTGCGCTCGTAGGTCGCGATCGCCATCGCGATGCGCACTGCGGTGACGTCGGGGGTGCCGAACGCCTCGCGGAAGAGGTCGGGGTAGCTGCGATTGCCGATCCACGCGGCGAGCGCGGCCGGCACGTTGGTCGCGAGCGCGAGCGGTTCGCTCGCCGCGATCCGCTGCTCGATGTCGCGCCACGAGGTCCCGGCGTGGGTCATCTCGACCGCGCTGAGCGGCGGCTCGAGCACCTGGTGCTCCAGCGAGGCGCCGGAGGCCAGCACCACCTGCCCGGTATGCGGATCGCGCAGCACGCCGTCGGCGCGGCCGTCCCAGAACTGGAACTGGCTGTACGCCGCCATCAGCACGCTCGGCGCCTTGCGCCCGGTGACCTGCGGCAGGAGCGGGTAGGGCGCGGCGCGCAGGTAGCTGCCGGTCGGACCATGCGCGATCACGCCGGGCGAGCCGCGCACGTCGTCGTCGGTGTGGAACAGGCCGTCGAAGCCCGGATGCCGCGCGGTCATGGAGCGCGGGTCGCTGCCGCCGGCGCGCGGATGGTGGCACGTCGCACACGCGACCGTGCCGGTCGACGACATCTGCTCGTCCCAGAACAGCACCTTGCCGAGGTTGGCCTTCGCGGTGGTGATCGGGTTGCCGGCGGGCACCGGCGGCGGCGGCAAGGGCGTGCGCTGTGCAGGCAGGAACGCGCCGGCGGTGCACGCGAACGCGACGAGGCGGGCGAGCCTCGCGGCTCGTGCGCCGCCGCGCGCGAACCCGGGAGGCGGTGCGGGCTTTGCGGACCGGCGAGGAGCGGCGGCGATCGCGTGGCGTGGAGCGGCTTCGGCCGCGATGGGTGAGCCGACGGGATTGCAGACGTGCGGCATGGGAGATCGACTCGGGCCCGGGCGCGGGGAGTGACCCGAACGAGCGGCCACTCTATCGTCCGCGGCCGCCGGCTGCCTTTCCTGTCCCCGTCCTCGCCGCACGCCCATGCCACGGATCGTCCCGCTCTCGTCGCTGTCCGTCCTGCTCGTCGCCCTCCCCGCCCAGACGAGCCGCAACTGCGAACTGCTGAGCCACGTCACCCACTCGGGGTCCTCGGGCTATGCGGGCGTGTGGGGCTATGTTGCGCCCGACGGGCGCGAGTTCGCCGTCGTCGGTGCGCGCGACGGTACGTGGATCGTCGAGACCACCGACCCGCGCGCGCCGGTCGAGCGCGGCTTCATCCCCGGGCCGCAGAGCACGTGGCGCGAGGTGCACGGCTACGGGCAGTACCTCTACACCGTCACCGAGGCCGCGGGCGGCGTGCAGATCATCAGCATGGCGAACCCCGACAACCCGACCCTGGTGCGGAACTTCACACGCACCGGCTGGACCAACACGCACACCGTGAGCGTGGACCAGGGCGCGGGCAAGCTGTACTGCAACGGCACCAACCAGGGGATGCTCGTGTTCGACCTGCTCCCCGATCCCACGAACCCGGTCTACGTGACGGCGTGGAACGCGAGCAACGGCGGCGTGTACGTGCACGACTCGCTCATCCAGAACGGCTGGGTGTACGCGTCGTGCATCTACGACGGTCGGCTCCGCATCCTCGACGTCTCCAACCTGCCGGCGATCGTGCAGCGCGGCCAGGTCACCACGCCGCTCTCGTTCACGCACAACGCGTGGGCGAACTCGACCGACACGATCGCGGTGACCACCGACGAGCGCTCGAACGGGTTCCTGCAGATCTACGACGTCACCAACAAGGCACTGCCGATCCCGCTGGGCAGCTTCTCGGTCCCGGGCGCCGGGATCCACAACGCGTTCATCGTCGACGACAAGGTGTGCCACGTGTCGTGGTACGGCGCGGGCTACCGCGCGGTCGACATCACCGATCCGAACAACCCGACCGAGATCGGCTTCTACGACACCGCGAACGCGTGGGGTTGCTTCCCCTTCCAGCCCTCGGGCGTGGTCTACATCAGCGACATCCCGAGCAGCGGCGGGCTGTACTGCGTGAAGCTCACCTGCGGCGTGCCGGAACGCTACGGCACGGGTACGGCGGGCACTGGCGGCGCGGTGCCGCGCGTCGACTGGCACGGCGGGTACGCGCGCGTCGGCAACGGCACGTTCCGCCTCGAGTGCAGCGAGGCGCAGCCGAACCGGCCGGCGGTGCTGGTGCTCGGTAGCGGGCAGGCCGACGTGCCGGTCGCCGGCATCCGCCTCCTGGTCGACGTCGGCCAGGCGTTCGTCACCATCGACACGACGACCGACGCGGCCGGGAAGGCCGCGATCCCGGCGCCGATCCCGGCGGTCGCCGGCCTCGGCGGCGCGACGGTCTACGCGCAGTGGGTGGTGCTCGATCCGGGCGCTCCGCAGGGGCTCGCCGCCTCGCGCGGCAGCCGGATCACGATCTGCCCGTGAAGGCGCGCGCGGCCACGTGAGCGGAGCCGGGCTGCAGGTCGTCTGGGCGTACCGCCGCACCGGCAAGTTCGCGTTCCACGTGCTGAGCGGCGCGCTCGGGGAGGATCGGCGCACGCGCCACGTGCCGATCGAGTTCGCCCAGGGTGTCGACGCCGTCGTGCAGGCCGCGACCGCGGCCCGCGCTGCCGGCCGGCGCGTGCTGGTCGGCTGGTCGTTCTACTCGCCGGACGCCGAACGCATGTTCGCCGAGCTGCGCGCGGTGCGCGCGCGCCTCGCCGACGCGGGCGTGGTGCACGTCGCCGGCGGCGTGCACGCGAGCGCCGAGCCGCTCGCGACGCTGCGCGCGGGCTTCGACTTCGTCGCTGCAGGAGAGGGCGAGCGCATCGTGTGCGACCTCGTCGCCGCGCTGGCGGCGGGCGGCGACCCGCGCACCGTGCCCGGCGTCGCCTGGCTCGCCGACGGCCGGCTCGCGCGCAGCCCGCGCCCGCCGCGCATCGCGCTCGACGATTACCCGCCGTTCGCGCTGCCGCTCGCCCGCCTGGGGCCGATCGAGATCACCCGGGGCTGCGTCTACGCGTGCCGCTTCTGCCAGACACCGTTCTTCGCGGGCGCGT
>DATGPD010000445.1:0-2967 GCA_035305285.1 Planctomycetota bacterium | reverse complement strand
GGCTCGGGCACCGAGATGTTGGCGACCTGGTTGAGCGGCATCATGCTGCCGTAGCACTCGACCCGGACGCCTTCGAGCAGGGCCGGCGCGGCACGGCCGGTGCGGATGGTGCGCAGCTGGTCGGCCAAGTGCTGCACGGTCTTTTCCATCTTGGCGACCACGCCGGCGAGAATCTGCGAGGAGACCTGGTCCATGGGCTTCGCGGGAAGGAGCGTCGGAGCGACGCGACCAGCCGGCACACGCCGGCAAGCCGCGTTCGTCGCATTTCACCACCGCGCCCGGTCGAATGCCAAGCACGCGCCCGCGCCGGCCAACATCCGCGCGCGACGCGGTGCTCCCGGAGAGGCGCCCTACCCGGGCACGACCCAGGTGCCGATGTCGTCACCGCGCACCGCGCGCGCCAGGTTCCCGGCCTGCAGCATGTCGAACACCATGATCGGCATCGCGTTCTCCATGCACAGGGTGAAGGCGGTGCGGTCCATGACCCTGAGGTCGCGGTCGAGCGCCTCGCGGAACGTCAGCGTCGGCAGCTTGCGCGCCGAGGGATCCTGCTTGGGGTCGGCGGTGTAGACGCCGTCGACCTTGGTCGCCTTGAAGATCGCGTCGACGCCGAGCTCCGCGCCGCGGAGCGCCGCCGCGGTGTCGGTGGTGAAGTACGGGTTGCCGGTACCGCCGGCGAGGATCACGACGCGACCCTTCTCCAGATGGCGGATGGCGCGCCGGCGGATGAACGGCTCCATCACCGTCTTCATCTCGACCGCGGACAGCGCGCGGGTCTCGAGGCCGGCGCGCTCCAGCGCGTCCTGCAACGCGAGCGTGTTGATCGACGTCGCGAGCATGCCCATCTGGTCGGCGGTCACGCGGTTCGTGCCGCGCTGCGCGAACGCCGCGCCGCGCACGATGTTGCCGCCGCCGACGACCATCGCGACCTGCACGCCGAGCTGGACGACGGCCTGCACCTCGCGCGCCGTCCAGTCGAGGACGTCCGGGTCGATGCCCGCCTCGGCTCCGCCCGCGAGCGCCTCGCCGCTGAGCTTGAGCAGGATGCGCTGCAGGCGAGCGGGGCGGCCGGTCACGTCAGACGCCCAGCTCCATGCGGTGGAAGCGGCGGATCGTCAGGTTCTCGCCGATCTTGCCGGCCAGCGCCTTGAGCGCGCCGCCGACCGTCAAGCTCGGGTCGTGCACCCACGGCTGCTCCAGCAAGCACACCTCGGAGTACATCTTCTGGATGCGGCCGTCGATCACCTTGGCGATCACGTCCGCCGGCTTGCCCTTCATCTGCTCCTCGGTCTGCGCGGTGTAGATCTTCCGCTCGGACTCGAGGAACGCGGGATCGACCGACTCCTTGTCGAGGTAGCGCGTCTGCCGCATCGCCGCGATGTGCAGGCAGAGGTTGCGGGCGAACTGCTGGAACTCGTCGTTGCGCGCGACGAAGTCGGTCTCGCAGCCCAGCTCGACGAGCACGCCGATCCGGCCGTTGTGGTGCACGTAGCTGGCGATCAGCCCCTCGGACGCGGTGCGCCCGGCGAGGCCTTCGCCGGCCTTCAGCCCCTTCTTGCGCAGGACCTCGATGGCCTTGCTCTCGTCGCCGTCCGCCTCGATCAGGGCCTGCCGGCAGTCCTTCATCGGTGCGCCGGTCTTCTGCCGGAGCGCCATCACCATCTTGGCGTCGATTTCCATGGGTGTCCTCTTGCTGTCCCGGCCGGCGCGCGGTCGCCGGCGCCGCTCAGCTCGCCGGAGCGCCGTCCGCCGGCGGCGCGCTCTCGCCGCTCTCCGCTGGCGGCGCGGCGGTGCCGCCGATCGACACGTGCTCGGCCTGTGGCCCGCGTTCCACGAAGCGCGAGCCGCCGCGTCCGCGGCCGCCGCCGCGGCGCGGACCGCCGCCGCCCGCCGCCGCCGCCTGGGTGGAGCGCCGGCCCTGCACTTCGCGGATGCGCACGTCCTCCTTGGCGGCACGCTGCGCTTCCATCAGCACGCCCTCGTCGAGGCCAGCGCGCCCCTCGAGCACCGCGTCGGCGATCCGGCTGAGCAGGAGCTGCACCGAGCTCATCGCATCGTCGTTCGCCGGGATCGCGATGTCGGCGCTCGCCGGGTCGCAGTCCGTGTCGAGGATGGCGACCACCGGCACGTTCATCCGCCGCGCCTCGCGGATGCAGTTGTCCTCGCGGCGCGGGTCGACGACGACCAGGGCCCCGGGCAGGCCGTAGAGCTGGCGCACGCCTTCCAGGTTGCGGCGGATCTTGCCCATCTCGCGGCGCAACGACGCCTGGTTCTTCTTCTTGAACTTCTCCATCACACCGCTCGCCTCCATCGCCTCCAGCTCCTCGAGGCGCGAGAGGCGCTCGCGTACGGTGGCGAAGTTGGTCAGCGTGCCGCCGATCCAGCGCTCGGTGACCGCCGGCATCCCGCAGCGCTGGGCCTCGGCGAGCACCACCGCGCGGATCTGGCGCTTGGTGCCGAGGAACATGATCTGCGCGCCGGTCGCCGCGATGTGCCGGATGAAGTGGCACGCGCGGTACAGGCCGCGGACCGTCTCCTCCAGGTCGATGACGTGGATCCGGTGCCGCTTGCCCCGGATGAAGGGCTTCATCTTCGGGTTCCAGCGGCTCGCCTGGTGACCGAAGTGGACACCGGCGTCGATCAGCTCTTGGACAGTGACGAGTGGCACGTGCGCTCGGAGTTGGAGGAGGTCGGCGCGGTCTGCGGACTGACAGCGCCCGGCGAAAGGGGCGCGGATTCTAGGGATGAGGCCGATGGGTTCAAGAGTTCGCGTCCGGCGGGCCGTCCGCCCGACTCGCCGTGGACGCCCGGCCGGCGCCGTGCCGCGATCGGGGACGCGGGCGGCGCCGGAAGGCGGGCGGATCGGTGCGGGACAGATCGCGCGGCCGCGCGCGCGCCGGTGGTAACATCCCGTCGGGCGTGCGCCGCGCGGCTTCGACCGGGCGCGGCGGATGCGCGCGGCCGGAG
>DATGPD010000444.1:0-2881 GCA_035305285.1 Planctomycetota bacterium | reverse complement strand
GCTCGCGCCGCGGTCCGCCGCCACGCCGTGCAGCGCCTCCGCCTCGCCCGCCGCGGCGAGCGCGAACTGCGCCGCCTGCCGCACGCGCCGGTCGGCGTGCGCGAGGAGGCGCACCAGGTCGGGCACCGGCCGGCCGCGCATGCCCTCGCGCAGGAGCCTCGCGACCTCGGCCGCGCGCGGATCGGCGCCGTCCTTCGCGGTGATGCGGTAGATCCGCCCCTTCCCGGTCTGCTCCCAGCCCTCGGTCCAGTCGGTGAGCCACACCGCGCCGTCGGGCCCCACCATCACGTCGGTCGGCAGCACGCCGCGGATGACCGGCTGCTCGCCGACCAGCTCGAAGCCCGCACCATGCGGCACGACGCGCAGCGCGAACACGCCGCTGTGGCTGCTCGAGCCGCGGAAGTCGCACAGCAGAAAGTGGCCGCGCCAGCGCTCGGGCAGCCCGGTCCCCGGGTCGAAGCACAACCCGGACGGGCCGCTCGCGTAGTTGGCGACCGGCGGCGCGAGGTAGGCCGCCTGGCCCCGGAACGGCGGGTGCCACAGCTTCTCCCGGTTCCACGGGCCGCGGTCGGCCAGGGTCTGGAAGCCGATCCGCCAGCCGCAGTCACCACCCTCCATCAGGTACACGAAGCGCGCGCGGTCGCCGCCGTCGCTGTTGTTGTCGCCGGTGAAGAGGTTGCCGAAGTCGTCGAACGCCAGCTCCTGCGGGTTGCGCAGACCGCGGTGGAAGACCTCGAGCCCGCTGCCGTCGGGCTCGCAGCGCAGCACGGCGCCCTCGTCGGGCAGGTCGATCGTGCCGCCCTCGCGCGTGGTCACGCGCAGGCCGCGGTCGCCGATGCTGAAGTACAGCCGTCCGTCCGGGCCGACGATGAGCCCGTGCATGTCGTGCCCGAGGAGCGCGGTGTGCACGCCGTAGCCCGTGTGCAGCACCTCGCGCTCGTCGGCGACGCCGTCGCCGTCGCGGTCGCGCAGCCGCCACAGCTCCGGGATGCAGGTGAAGTAGACGTGGCCTTCGTGTTCGAGCACGCCCGCGGCGATGCCGTGCTCCAGGCGATGGAACCCGTCGGCGAACACCGTCGCGCGGTCGGCGCGGCCGTCGCCGTCGTCGTCGGTGAGCAGGCGGATGCGCTCGTGCTCGCGCGTCCACTCGTCGATCTTCTCGGGGAAGAAGCGCCGGTACTGCGCGATGCGATCCTCGACGCTGCGGCACGCCAGCTCGGCCTCGATCCAGTCCTCGCCGTAGCGCCGGTTGTCGGTCACGCCCTTGTGCAGACGGAAGGTCTCGGCGACGAACGCGCGTCCGTGCGCGTCGACCCAGAACGCCACCGGGTTGGCGAGCATCGGCTCCGCCGCCCACAGGCTGACGGCCAGGTCGGGGTCGACGGTGAACTTGCTCAGGGCCAGCTCGCCCTCCTTCGAGGGCCCGAGGATGGTCGGCGAGTAACCGCTGCCCTGCGCCGGGATCGCCGCGGCGGCGAGGACGGCGAGCGAGACGACGAGCGAGGGCGACGGGTCGGGCATGGGTGCGGGCCAGTATGGCCGGCGCGCACACGGCCTCCAATCGCAGCAGCGCGGCGGCACGCGCCTCGCGACCGGCGCGAAGGCGGGCCCCTCCGCCTGCAGGGGAAGCGCGCAGGACCTCGGTGCCGCGCCTGGCGTGGTCAGGTGCGGCACCGACCGCCGCGCACGTCCCGCCGGCGAGAAACCGCTGGTGACGCTGTGAACGGCCTCCGCGTGCGCCCCTACTTCGTGCCGCGGAACTGCGGCAGGCGGGTGCGCAGCGCACCGGCGAGGTCTTCCTTGCCGGCGGCGGCGACCTCCTCGGCGAGCACCTCCAGGAGCGCGCACACCGGCTCGGGGAGGGCTCCCGGCGCGGCCTTCCACAAGCGCACGGGTTCGCGCGTGGTGAGCTGCACGAAGTCGCACACGACCGCGCCGAGCACCTGCCGGGCCTCGCCTCCGCCGAGCGCGTCGAGACGCGCGTCGATCCGGGCCCAGGCGTCCTCGCCGAGCGTCACGCGGTGCTCGCGCGAAAGGCCGAAGTGCACCTCGCCCTCGGTCCAGCGCACGAACAGGTCGCCGTGGCGGCACGAGCGGATCTCCACCCCGCCGAGGTCGGCGACCGCGTCGCGCTCGCGCAGCGGCGGCACCTCGACCTCGGCCCACGCGGCGAAGCGCGCGATCGCCTCGGCGTTCGCGGCGAGCGGCTCGGTGGCCCGGTAGCCGAAGTCGGTGCCCGCGACCTTCGCCAGCGCAGCGACCGCCTGCACCGCGTAGCGCCGTCCCCAGTCGTCGTCGAGGAACGCGCGGTCGTCGGCGATCGCCGCGACGAGCACCGGCAGCGCCGCCGGCTCGCGCGCGGTGGTCCACAGGTGCAGGGCGAAGAGCACGCGCGCGCGCGGGTCGGGGTCGGCGAGCACGGCGCGCGCTTCGTCCCACGGCTTGCCCGATGCGGTCGCGAGCGCGTGCACGCCCTTGGCGCCGGCGACGCGGTAGAGGTGCGACGGGTCGCGCAGCGCGGCGGCGAACCGCTCCCCGTCTGCTGCGCTCTTGCGTCGCGCGAGGCCGGTCAGCGCCTGCGCGCGCCAGAAGAACTCCACGTCGTCGGCCCACTCGCGCAGCAGCGCACGGGTCGCCTCGCCGTCGCCTTCACCGGAGGCGAGCGCGTCGGCGAGCAGCATCGGGATGCGGTCCTTGCCGTGCTCGGCGACGTAGGCGCGGATCGCGGGCACTGCGGGATCGCCCGCGCGCGCGATCTGCTGGCTCGCCGCGCGCTGGATCGCGTAGCGCGGACTCTCGATGGCGGCCTTGACCTTCGCCGCCCAGTCGACCTCGCCGTTCTGCGCGTCGCCGTCCTGGGCACGGACCGCGAGCGCGGGGA
>DATGPD010000443.1:0-6477 GCA_035305285.1 Planctomycetota bacterium | reverse complement strand
GCTGGCGATCCGCCGCGCGTCCTCGCCGGTCGGCAGCAACGTCAGGCGGCGCAGGGTCTCGCTGCCCTCCACCCGCTCGCAGCGTTCCACCGTGAACGCACGTTCCAGATTGGCCTTGGTCGGCCCGAGCGCGTCGAACAGCAGGCGCGGCATCTGGTCGTCCGGCAGGACGAACCGCTCCAGACGCGCCCGCTCGGGATGCCAGACCTCGTAGTGGGCGAGGTCGAGGCGGATCACCGCCGCGCGCGGCTCGCGCACGAAGAACACGACGCAGCCGGGATCGCGACGGAAGGCGAGCTTCCCCTCGGCGACGAGCGGCTTCCTGGTCAGCGGCGTCGTGCGCTCCTGCACGTACTCGGCGGTCATCTGCGCCATGCCCGCCTGCGCCTCGATCAGGGCCTCGAGCAGCGCGCGGCCTTCGGCACGACCGTCGTCCTGCGCGGGCAGCGCGAGGGCAAGGGTGGGCAGGGCGGGCAGCAGCCGGTGCATCGCCACGACGATAGGTCGAATGGGACGGGCAGCCACCCCGCGCCCCGGTCAGGGCGCCGCGTCGAGGTGGAACACGTCGTCGGCGAGGTCGCCGGCCGCCTCCCGCGCGATGACCCGCGCGCGCAGGCGGAAGCGCGGTCCTTCGACCGTGCCGACGTCGCTGTCGAGGTGGTCGCGCCAGCTCGCCGCCCCGTAGCGGTAGCACCGCCCGCGCACGGAGCGTCCGGCGACCTCCGCCTTCTCGACGGTGGTCCCCGGGTACACGCCGCGCAGGCGGAGGTGCACCGGTGTGCCGGCGGACGCGGCGAGCACCCGCTCGCGCGTGACCTGGGCGTGTTGCTCCAGCAGGGTGATGCCGAACAGGAGCAACAGCTCGGGCGCGGACGCCTTGTCCGCCGCCGGCCAGCGCTGCAGCTCGCCGTGGCCGTGCATGACGCCGGCGACGCCCTCCGGCGTCGCGCACACGTCGAGGATCGGCGCACCGAGGTCGGGCAGGAGCTGGAAGCGCACCGCGGGCGGATCGGGTCTGGTGACCAGCACGCCGTCGAACGTGCCGGTGAGACCCGGCGAGTCGATCTCGACCTCCAGCACGAAGCGCTCGGCGACGCCCGGGCCGAGCGGGAGCAGGGCGGCGAGGTCGGACTCGGGCAGCGCCGTCGAGCAGGCCGCTGCCGCGACGGGCGCGAAGCTGAGGAGGACGCGGCGCACGGCGGCAGGGTAACGCCCGGGCAGCGGGGCGCAGCTTCGTCCCGCCACGGTCGCGGAGATCGGCGAGAGAGGGGCGGCGCTCGCGCGCCATCGCAGGCGCGCGGGCGCGGCGACGCGGGAACTCCGACCACGCCGACGACCTCTTCCGGGCGACGATGAGGAGGGAGCGGGAGCAGGTGACCCGGGAGATCGAGAGGCAGGGGGTGCGCGCGGATCCGGGGGCGAGTCTCGTCCGCGGCGAAGCGCGCGGATCCGTGCTCGCGTGCGGGCCGGTTGTGCGACGCGCAGGAAGGTGCGCGCTCAGCGCCCCTCTTCCCACGGCATCGGGTCGTCGACGCGCCCCTTCTTCTCGGCGGCGCGCTCGGCGGCCGGCAACGGGGCGAGCACCACTTCGAGCGCGACGCGTTCGCCGCCGCGTTCGACGGCCAGCGCGGCCTTCTCCCCGGCGAGGCGCGAGGCGATCAGCATCTGCAGTTCGAAGTGGTGACGCACCGGCCTGCCGTCGACTTCGACGACGACGTCCTTCGCCTTCAGCCCGATGCCGGCCGCCGGGCTCGTGGGGTCGACGTTCGCGATCCTGGCGCCGGGGCCGGTGAATGCCGGATCGGTCGTGACGCCGAGCCAGCCGCGGTGCAGCACCTCGCCCTCGCGCATGCGCGCGAGCAACGCGCCGATGTCGCCGAGGGTCGCGGCGAACCCGATCCCGGAGTCGTACCAGTCGACACCGGCGTCGCGCCCGGCGGGGGAGAGCGGCGTGCACAGACCGATCACGCGGCCGTCGAGGTCGAGCACCGGGCCGCCGTAATTCGCCGGCGAGCAGTTCGCGTCGACCTGCACCGCGCGCCCGAAGATCCGGCGCGTCGCCGACACGATGCCGAGGTGGACGCTCGGCTGCTGCTGGCCGAACGTGCGCCCGAGCACGATCGCCCACTGCCCGACGCGCACCGTCTCCGGGTCGACGATCTCGGGGACCGGAAGCCCCTCCGCCGCGATCTTCACGAGCGCGATGCCGCGGCTCGTGTCCTCGCCCTTGCGTTCCGCCTCGAACGAGCGGCCGTCGGCGAGGGTGACCAGGATGGTGGTCGGGTCGTAGGCGAGTGCGAAGCGCGACACCGCGATCCATCCGTCCGCGGCGAGGATCAGGCCGGTCGTCGCGCCCTGCGTCTGCAGGAAGCCGGGCGTGACGAGCCCCTCGAGGCCGCGCCCGCGTCGGCCTTCCTTCTCGTCGGGCGGCTTGTGCTCGTCCTCGTCCGGCTTCTGCGCCGGCCGCCGCCCGCGGCGCGGCTCGGGGCGCGCGCCGTCGGCGATCGCCGGGCCGGCGGCGGCCGCGCGGCGCACGCCGCCGAAGGTCTCGACGCGCACCGTGCAGGGCGCGACGCGCTCCGCCGCGCGCTGGATCAGGTGCTGGAGTTCCAGGAGCGGATCCTGATCCTGCGCCGCGACCGCGGTGGCGAGCGCGAGTGCGAGCACGAGCACCGAGCAAGTCGGACGGGTCATCGCTTCTCCTCCCCGAGCGTCAGCTCGACCTTGTGTACGGAAGCACCGCGCTTGTAGGTGATCGCGACCTTCTGTCCGGGCCGAAGCTTGGCGGCCGCCTCGTGGAACTGCCGGCAGGTGCGCACCGGCTGACCGTCGACGTGCACGATCAGGTCGTCGGGCTTGATCCCGGCGAGCGCCGCGGGTGAGCCGGGCACGACGCGCTCGACGTAGGCCGGCGGCGACGTCTGCCCGCTGCCGTGGTCGAACAGCTTCACGCCGATCCATCCGCGCGCCGCCGGCGCGGCAGGCGGCTCCGGCGGCGCCACCTTGCCGAGCGTCCAGCGCTCGATGTAGGGCACGAGGTCGGCGACCGGGATCGCGGCCGAGATGTGCGTGTTGGTCTCGCGCGACGTGACGACCTTCGCGTTGAGCCCGATCCACTTGCCGTCCAGGGTGAAGAGCCCGCCGCCGCCGTGGCCCGGGTTGTTCATGGCGTCGGTGATCCACAGCTCGCCGTCGTAGTCGACGTCCTGCAGGCGGTAGCGCAGGCCGGTCTTCGCACGCGCGACGAGCACCCCGGAGGTGACCGAGAGCTTCTCGCTGAACTCGGCGAGGCGGAAGCAGTTGCCGACCGAGAACACGATCGTCCCCGGCGGCGGCGACAGGTCGGCCGCAGGCTTCAGGAAGGGCAGCGGCCGGCCGCAGTCGATCTTCAGCATCCGCACGCCGAGCTTTTCGTCCGGCGGCAGCAGCTCCGCGGCGTGCACGCTGCCGTCCCACAGCACGACGCTCGTCTGCCCGTCCTGCAGCATCACCTGATCGAGCGCGAGCACGTGGCCCTGCTCGCTGACGATCACGCCGCTGCCGTACGGCTGCACGGTCGCGAGACCCGAGGCGCCGTGCACCTTCACGACGCACGGGAGCACCGCGTCGATCGCGCGTTCGAGCGGCGTCCGCGGTTCCCGTTCGGCGAAGGAGTAGGCGTCGGCGTACGGCTGCTGGGCGAAGCAGGCGGCGAGGACGGCGGCAAGCACGGCGACGACACCGTAGCAGCCTGCCTGCCGGTCAAGCTAGGGAGCCAGGACTCGGGAGAGCGAGTGTGCGGAATGGGATGCCATTCTGCATGACCTCTGCGACCGCCGAGGGCGCATGCGGCCTTACGCCGTGAACTCCCGGATTCTCGGCGGACCTTCTCTGGGTGGCTGAACGCAAGCTAAAGGAAGGACCGCTCTGGACTCTCGAGTACGCGCCGTAGGCCGTCTGCCGGCGTCGTCGCAGGATTCCGAGATCGCGGTGCGGCGCGTACCTGCATCCTCGCCCGAGGGCCCCAGGCGAGCCTGCGCGCCAGCACCCGTTGTCGCGCCAGCGGACGGCGGACGCGTAGCCTGCGCGCCGCGAACCGGTCAGCGGGCGAACGTGTCCGCTGCGGGCGGCGACGCGTCGACGCGCAGGTCGCCTTCTGCGATGGCCTTGCCGTCCTCGTACAGCAGCACGCGTGCCGGCTCGACGACGCACACCTCGCGGTAGACCTTGCGCTCCGGATCTCGGTATCCGTAGCCCGCCGGCGTCCCGTCGCGATGGAACCACACGCGGCGCTCGCCCGCGCCGGGCAGGCGGAAGCCGAAGGCCGGCTTGCCGGCGCACATGCGCCCGCCGTCGAGCAGCGCGCCGTCGAGCATCGTGCGGCGCGCCTCACCGGAACGCAGCCACGGGTTCGTCGCGAGTTCGCGCGCGAGCGCGGTGACGGTCTCCTCCGACAGGCTGCTGCCGTCGGCGGCGAAGCCGCCCGGCGGGGCCGTCGTCTCCAGCACGGCGCGCGCGTCGCCGGCGGTGCGCGCGAGCCGGTCGCCGAGCCGATGCAGCGTCACGCTCCGCTCGCCGAGTGCCAGGGTGACGGTCGCGCCGCCGGGGTCGTCGCCTTCGAGGCGGAACCAGCCGGCAACGGTACGCGCCGCGAGCGCGCGCTTGGCGTCGTCCGCGATCCGGTCCGGGTCGCGGCTCGAACCCGTGTCGAGGCGCGACAGGCGCAGGCGCACGATCCGCTCCTCGCCGAAGCCGCCCTGGTCGAGCTTGGGCCGGAACCCGAGGGTCACTTCCGCGCCGGCGGGCAGCACGCCGACCAGCGTGGCGAGCTGGTTGGCGCTGCGCACCTCGATGCCGTTGAAGCGCGTGATCTCGTCGCCGAGCTTGACGCCGTGCTCGGCGACGACGCTGTCTTCGAACACCGACTGCACGAACACGCCGAAGCGGCCCTTCTCGCCGGGCGCCTCCATGAACCACGCGTTCATGTCGAGCGTGCCGTGCTCGGCGTGCTTGCCGGTCATCAGGTCCGGCAGGAAGTTGGCGATTTGGTTGCTCGCGATCGCGAACCCGACACCGACGTTCACGCGCCCGCGGTCACCGACCGAGATGCGTCCGTTGATCCCCACGATCTCGCCGTCGAGGTTGAACAGCGGTCCGCCGGAGTTGCCCGGGTTCACCGGCGCGTCGACCTGGATGCAGTCCGGGTAGACGAGCATGCGGTTGCCGCCGCCGGGCTGGTAGCGGTGCGTGCCGGACACGATCCCGAACGTCGTCGTCGGCTGGAAGTCGGTGGCGAGCAGGAACGGGTTGCCCATGGCGAACACCTGTTCGCCGACGAGGAGCCGGTCGCTGTCGCCGAGGCGCGCGTACGGGAAGGTCTGCCCCTCGCGCTTCGGCCGGAGGAGCAGCACGGCCAGGTCGCTGCCCGGGTCGACGCCCAGGACGTCGGCCACGTACAGCTCGCCGTCCGGCAGGCCGATGACCATCTCCTTCACCGAGGTCTTGCCGACGACGTGCATGTTGGTGAGCACGAAGCCGGCAGGGTCGAAGATCACGCCCGACCCGCCGCCCGGCTGGCCCTTCGGCATCACGCTGCACACGGCGGGCGCCACGCGCGCCATCACCTCGATGCGTTCGCGCTCGGCGGCACGCGCTCCGGCCAGCGGCGCCTGGGCAGCGGGGACGCCGATCGCAGTGAGGATCACGAGGGCGGGTCGGAGCACGCCGACAGTCTCGCGCCGCGCCGGCGAGCGGAAAAGCCGCCGGGGCGGCGAGTCCTGCCCGAGCATGGTCTGCGCCCCCGCGCGACGGGCCGGCGCACGCCCGACCGGCGCGCACGCGCGGCGCCCTTCCCGACGTCTTGCCGTTTGCCGTCAGCTCGACAGCTTGAGGCCGACGATCGAGACGATCAGCAGTGCGAGGAACAGCAACCGCGTCGGCGTCCGCGGCTCGGCGAACAGGACCATGCCCAGCGCGGCCGCGCCGAACGCGCCGATGCCGACCCAGACCGCGTACGCGGTGCCGATCGGCAGGTGCCGCTGGGCGCGCTCCAGGAGCACCATGCTCGCCGCGAGCGCGAGCAGGGTGAACACGCTGGGCCAGAGTCGGGTCCATCCCGCCGTGTAGCGGAGACCGATCGCCCACGCGACTTCGAACAGACCCGCGAGCACGAGCAGGAGCCAGGGCATCGGCGCGACGCTATCCGTTGCGCGCACGTGGTCCAGCGAGCGCGCGCCGCTGCGGAGTCGGCTTGCCGGCCACCCATGGGGCCCGGTCGCGCGCACGTGCGCATCCGCTATGCCACGACCGCGATTCCGACGCGACCGCTCGCCGCGATCCGGCGCCGCGGGCGGCGATGGGCAGGAACGACGGCTGCGCGGGCGCGCCGAACCGGCGTCGTCGTCGTCAGAACTCGGTCGACTCCGCCTGTGCCCGCGCTGTCGCCTGCGCGCCGCGCAGCGCCTTGCGCGCGATCGTCGTCCAGGGCACCGCGTCGTC
>DATGPD010000442.1:0-2046 GCA_035305285.1 Planctomycetota bacterium | reverse complement strand
GCGCGCCGCGCAACGTGCAACGAGATTCCCGCGCCGGCACTTGATGCGGAGACCTTGATGGCTGGCGGATCGAATGCGAGAGCGGCAGGATTCGGGGTCCCGGTTGGAACGGGCGGGCGCTCGAGGTGGTGCAGGTCGGGTCGCGAGCGGCGCGGATCCCGTGCACAACTGCGCACGGAACGGCGCAGGGGAACGGGCGTCGTGGGGCAGCAGCGTGCACGGTGCCTCGAGGTCCGGGGCAGCACGAAGGGTCGAGCCGAGGGGCTGTGCGAGACCTGGTGTCCGGTGCTTCGAACCCGCGCCGGCTTGCGCGGTGGTGGGCGTTCGGTTCGCATGGCGGCGATGTCCGAGCCGGCCGACTACCCGTTCCTGTTCGCGTGCCAGCGGTCCGGCAACTGCTGTGCGGTGCCGGGCGGGGTCGTGCGGGTGGACGACGGCGATGTCGAGGCGATCGCCCGCCACCTGGGCATGACGCCTGCAGCGGTGCGCAGCCGGTTCGTCGACGGGGACCGCCTGCGCGACGGGCTCGGGTCGCGCTGCGTCTTCCTGGAAGACGGGCGTGGCGGGTCGAGGTGCACGATCTACCCGGTGCGCCCCGAGCAGTGCCGTACGTGGCCGTTCTGGCCCCAGCTGCTGGAGTCGGAGGAGTTGTTGCGCGCCGCCGTGCGCCGCTGTCCCGGGATCGTGCTGCGCAAGCCGCTCCCGCCGGGCGCCGCGTAGGGCGCGGGCGTGCAGCCGGTGCGCGCGACTGCCCGCTATCGTGTGCGGCCTGCCGCGTTCCCGCGCGAGGTACGGAGGTGCAGATGCGCGAACCCGTCGTGTTCACCGTGAACGGCACGGAGTGCCGGCTCGATGTCGATCCCGAGCGCAGCCTGCTCGAAGTGCTGCGCGACGACCTCGACCTCGTCGGCTGCAAGTACGGCTGCGGCGAGGGGCAGTGCGGCGCGTGCACGGTGCTGGTCGACGGCCGCGCGACGCGCTCGTGCACGATGGCGGCCGGCGCGGTCGCGGGGCGCGCGGTGCGCACGATCGAAGGCCTCGCCACCGGCGACCGCCTGCACCCGGTGCAGGAGGCGTTCCTGCGGGCGGGCGCGATGCAGTGCGGCTACTGCACGCCGGGAATGATCCTGAGCGCGGTGGCGTTGCTCGAAGGCGCCGCGCAGCCGCCGAGCGAAGACGAGATTACCGCCGCGCTGCAGGGCAACCTGTGCCGCTGCGGCGTCTACCCCCGCATCGTCGCGGCGGTCTCGGCCGTGGCGAAGTCCATGGCGGAGGTCGGGCGATGAGCCTGCCCTGGCTGGCCGATCCGTTCGATCCCGAGCGCTACGAGCTGTGCGAGCCGCCGCGCTACGCGTTCGACCTGCGTCGCCGCGACTTCCTCAAGGCGCTCGGCGGCGGGGTCGCCGTGGTCCTCGTGGTGTCGCCGGAGGCGGCCGCGGCCGGTGCGTTCGTCGCGGACACGGACGCGCTGGCACAGGACGGCGCGATCGGCGCGTTCCTGCACGTGGCGGGGAACGGGGCGATCACGGCGTTCACCGGCAAGGCCGAGGTGGGGCAGGACATCCGCACGTCGCTCACGCAGGCAGTGGCCGAGGAGCTGGCGGTGTCGTGCGACGCGGTGCACCTGGTGATGGCGGACACCGACCGCGTACCCTACGACCAGGGCACGTTCGGCAGCCGCACGACGCCCGCGATGGCGCAGCACCTGCGTCGCGCCGCGGCGGCGCTGCGCGGGGTCCTCGTCCGGCTCGCCGCCGAGCGCCTCGACGTCGACCCGGCCGGCCTCGTCGTCGCCGACGGCGCGGTGCGCGATCCGGCGTCCGGCCGCGCGCTGTCGTTCGGCGAGCTGACCGCGGGCAAGGAGATCACCGAGCGCGTCGGCGCGGACACGCCGACGCCCGCGCGCGACTGGCGCGTGTGCGGCACGTCGGTCACGAAGGTCGCCGGTCGCGACCTCGTGACCGGCGCGCACCGCTTTCCGAGCGACGTGAAGCGGCCGGGCATGCTGCACGGCGTGGTGCTGCGGCCCCCGGCGTTCGGCAGCAG
>DATGPD010000441.1:0-9862 GCA_035305285.1 Planctomycetota bacterium | reverse complement strand
GGCGCGGTGATCGACCGCAAGTCGTTCACGTCGATCAAGGGCTACATCGAGCACGCGCGCAGCACGCCCGGCCACGAGATCCTCGCGGGCGGCGAATGCGACGACGCGGAAGGCTGGTTCATCCGTCCGACCGTGATCCGCTGCCGCGACCCGCGCGCGAAGGTGATGTGCGAGGAGATCTTCGGCCCGGTGCTCAGCGTGTTCGTGTACGAGGACGCGCAGCTCGACGAGACGCTCGCGCTGTGCGACCAGGGTTCGCCCTACGCGCTGACCGGCGCCGTGTTCGGTCGCGACCGGGCCGCGCTGGTGAAGATGGCCGGCGCGCTGCGCCACGCGGCGGGCAACTTCTACGTCAACGACAAGCCGACCGGCGCGGTCGTCGGCCAGCAGCCGTTCGGCGGCAGCCGCGCCTCGGGCACCAACGACAAGGCCGGCAGCAAGCTCAACCTCCTGCGCTGGGTCACGGTGCGCACGGTCAAGGAGACGTTCGTCCCGCCGACCGACTACCGCTACCCCTACATGGAGGTCTGACCGCCGCGGCGCGCGGCGGCGGGCGGGCCGACCGGACCGGTCGTCCCGGATCGGGACGACCGCCCGCGGCGCGCGGCATCGGCGGAGCGGTGCCGGGCAACGCTCGAGGCTGACGAGCGGCCTGGACGAAGGGACGGCCGGCGTAATCTTCTCGACCTTCCACCTCTCCGTGTCAGCCTTCGCCGACCGCCTCCGCCAGGCCGTCGCCCGGCGCTTCTTCGTCGCGCTGCGTCGGGCGACCCACCGCATGCCGTCGCGGTTGCGTGCCCCGCAGCGCGGGCGCGTGCTGGTCGTGGCCCCACACCTCGACGACGAGGTGATCCCGTGCGGCGGCACCCTCCTGCTGCACGCGCGCGCCGGCAGCACGGTGCACGTCGCGTTCACCAGCGACAGCGGCGGACCGAACCCCGACCCCGAGGCGCGCCAACGCCTGCGCGCGGCGCGCGTGCACGAGGCCGAGCAGGCCCGCGGCATCCTCGGCTACGCGAGCACGGAGAGCTACGACCTGCCCGACGGCGCCCTCGTCCGGCACGAGGCCGCCCTGCGCGCTCGGTTGGCCGAAACGATCCGATCCTTTTCCCCCGACCAGATCTTGTGCCCGTTCCCGGGAGACGGGCACGCCGACCACCAGGCCACCGCGCTCGCGGTCGCCGGAGCCGCGTACGACGCGCGGTTCGCCGGCGAGGTGTGGGCCTACGAGCTGTGGACCCCGCTGTGGCCCAACGTGTGCGTCGACATCTCGGCGGTCGCCGCCGACAAGGAACGCGCGATCGCCTGCTACCGATCCCAGCTCGCGGACCGTGACTACGCGGCCGCGATCCTCGGACTCAACCGCTATCGAGGCCTCCGCCACCAAGTCGCCTACGCCGAGGCTTACTATGTATGCCCCCCTCTCGAGTTCCGTCACCTCGCTGCGGAGTTGGATCGTCTGCGGTGACGGAATCAAGATGCCGGCGATGTATGTGTTGAAGTCGATGGCGCAGAACGCCCTGCTCGGGCTCGCGCCGGTGCGCCGCTACGCGGCCGCCCGGCACGTGACCGGCATCGACGGAGACCCACGGCGCGCGCGCGAGCTGTTCGCGTTCTACCAGCGGCACGGCGACTGCCGCGGCAAGGACGTGCTGGAGCTGGGCCCGGGCAAGACGCTCGACGTGCTGCGCATCGCGCGGCACGAGGGCGGCGCCAAGTCCGTCGCCGCGGCCGACGTCACGCGGTACCTCGCCGAATCGTCGGCGGCGCGCGACGGCATCGACTACCGGATCTATGACGGCGGGGTGCTGCCGTTCGCCGACGCGAGCAAGGATCTCGTCTGGGCCTGCTACTGCATGCAGCACTTCCGCTGGCCGGAACTGTCGGTGCAGGAGATCGCGCGCGTGCTGCGCCCCGGCGGACGGCTCGTGTGCCGCGTCGACCTGCGCGACCACTACCACATGTTCGACGCCGGCAGGCAGTACGAATGCCTCAAGTACTCCGCCGCGCTGTGGCGCCTGATGGCGTGGAACCGAAGCAGCTACGTCAACCGGTTGCGGCTGTCGGAGTGGCGGCGCCTGCTCGCGCAGGTCGCGCTGAAGGAGGTCGAGCTGATCAAGCACCAGGACCGCGCGCTCCTCCAGCAGAACCGCCGACACGCCTACCTGAGCCAGTACAGCGACGACGACCTGCTGACCTACCGCTTCGACGGCGTGTTCGAGAAGTAACGGCGCGACGACGCTCAGCCGTCTTCGCCGGTCCCCGGCGCAGCGAAGGTCGCGACCGCGCCGGCGAACAGGAAGCCGGCGGACGCGGTGAGCCGGACCACGACCTCGGCTTGCGGCGCGGCCACGCGCGTCACGGCGCGGGCTTCGGCGAGCGGCACGGGCAGCTCGACTTCGGCGAACTCCAGGATCCGCCGGCCGCGCGGGTACCACGCCTTGAACACCGCCTCCTTGGCGCAGAACACGGCGAGCGCCGCACGCCCGCCGCGCTCGGCGGGCAAGGAGCGGAGCCAGGCCAGCTCGGAGGCGGTCGCGATGCTCGGCCACAGCTCGGACTCGAGCCCGCGCTCCGGCTCGACGTCGATCCCGAGTCCGCCAGCCGCCTCGGCGCGCGCCGCGACCGCGACCGCGAGCCCGCCGGCATGCGCGATGCTGCCGACGAACCCCGCCGGCCAGCACGGCGCACGGTCCGCGCCGGCAAGCAGCGGCACATCCGGGGCACCCAGGCGCGCGAGCGCGGCGTGCGCCGCGTGCCTGCCCAGCGCGAAGGCCGCCACTCGCTCCGGCGCGGCGCGCGCGACCAGGGAGCGCTCGGCCGGCGCCAGGGCGGCGATCGCGCGGGCCGCGTCGCCCGCCTCCGCGAGCGCGAGGCCGACGTCCAGGGCGGCGAACAGCTCCGCGGCGAGCCTCTCGGCCACGCTCACCGCGCCGAGCCGGCGGCGAACGCCGGCGGCGGCGCGGGCCGTTCCTGCGCGGCGCGCCCCGCGCCCGCCGGGTCGACCGCGGCCTGCGCCTCCTCCAGGCACGCGCGCACCGCGTCGGCGAGCACGCGCACGTGCGGCTCCTCGCACATCGAGTTGTGGTCGCCGCTCACCTCGGTGACAACGAGCTCGCCGACGAGGTGCCGCCAGCCGAGGTCGTCCTCCATCTTCACGCCGGTCCACTGCCGCGACTCGTCGATCGGCACGCGGAACAGGTGGGCGCGCCCCGGCCACGGCTGCGCCTCGTAGCGGGTGAACGCGTCGATCCACGAGAACACCATCGTGTCGCTGCGGAAGCGGTCGGGGAACACGCGGGCGAGCGGGCGCACCAGCAGGCGGCGCAGCGCCCACAGCTCGCGGTGCATCAGGCGTTCCTTCAGCTTGTCGAACGCGTAGCTCGGCCCCTGCTCGATGAGCCGGCGCATGTGCATGCGCATGCGCTCCAGCCGCGTGCGCTCCGGCATGCTCGGGCTGTGCGAATCGAGCAGGATCAGCGCCGCGACCGTCTCGCCGGCGGCGGTGAGCTGGCGCGCCATCTCGAACGCGACCGTGCCGCCGCCGGAGTAGCCGCCGATGAAGTACGGCCCGTTCGGCTGGAAGCGACGCACGTCGGCGATGTACTCCTCGGCCATCGCCTCGACCGTCTCGTGCGGCCGCAGGCGACCGTCGACGCCGCGCGCCTGCAGACCGTAGAACGGCTGGTCCTCGCCGAGGTGCACCGCGAGGTGCCGAAGGTTCATCGCGTTGCCGCCCTGCCCGGCCGCGCAGTACAGCGGCGGCCGCGTTCCGCGCGGCTGGATCGGCACGAGGGTGGTCCACCCGCGCCGCGTCACCGCCGGGGCGCCGCCGGTGGTCTGCACCGCCTCGCCGCCCTCGGCGGCCACGACCGCGGCGAGCTTCTCCACGGTCGGTGCCTCGAACAGCGTGGCGAGCGGCAGGTCGACGCCGAAGACCTTCTTCACCCGCGCGAGCAGGCGAACCGCGATCAGCGACTGCCCGCCGAGCTGGAAGAAGTCGTCGTCGATGCCGACGCGCTCGATGCCGAGCGCTTCCTGCCACAGGGCGGCGAGCCGGGTCTCGACCACCGTGCGCGGCGCGCGGTACGTGCTCTCCAGCTCGGGCCGCGCGAAGCGCGCGGCGTCGGCGGCGCGCGGCGCGGTCGCGCGGTCGACGCGCTCGCGCAGCGCCGCGATGCGCACCGGGGACACGAACACCGCCGGCGCCAGGCCGTGCGCGAGCACGCGCGCGAGCGCCTCGCCGCCCTCGGCCTCGGTGATCCCGTGGCGCAGGGTCTCGCGCAGCAGGTCGTCGCCCTCCGGCACGCGCGCGTCGGCCGACTCGCCCGGGTCGCGCCGCAACTGCTGGCGGCGCACCGAGATCGCCGCGCGGTCGCGCAGCCGGCGCAGCATGAAGCGCTCGACATCGGCGAGCACGGTGCCGTCCTCGGCGGCCAGGGTCACGTCGAAGGTGACCACCTCCTCGCCGGCGCGCCCGCGCAGACGCGCGTGGCTCAGGATGCGCGGCGGCAGCGCCCGCCAGGCGCGCACGCGGCCGAACGACAGCGGCACGTACAGGGAGTCGTCGTGCTCGTAGCCCGGCAGCAGCGGGAGCGCGAAGTGGCAGGCGAGGTCGAGCAGGGCCGGGTGCAGGAGCACGTTCTCGACGTCGCTCGCGTAGTCGCGTCCCAGCTCCAGGACCGCGAGGCCCTCGCCGTCGCCGAGGTCGATCCGGCGCAGGACCTTCCAGCGCGGCCCGAAATCGAGGTGGGCTTCCTGCTTGGTCTCCTGTGCGTACGCCTCGTACTGGATCGTCTTCTGCGTGCAGCGCGCGCGGATCGCGGCGACGTCGAGCGGCGCCGGCGGCTCTTCGCCGACGAACCCGAGCGTGGCGCGCGCGCACTCGCGCCAGCCCGCGTCGCCATCCTTGGCGCCGACCTGGAACGCGAAGCTGCCGTCCTGCCGGCTGACCTCGATGCCGACCTCGACCGGCGCGTCGTCGTCGGCCTCCAGCGGCGCGAGCAGGGTCAGCTCGCGGATCTCGATCGACGGATTCGCCGCGCCCTTGTGCAGCGCGGCGCGCGCGATCTCCAGGTAACCCGTGCCCGGCACCAGCGCGCGACCATCCTTGACGCGGTGCTCGTCGAGCAGCCAGAGGTCGACGCCGTAGCGCGTCGCGTAGCGCGTGCGGTGCGCGCTGTCCGCGACGACGTCGCCGAGCCACGGGTGGCCGCTCGGCCGCGCGTCGGCCGGCAGCGTGCGGCGCGCCGCGGCGGCCGCCATGCCGACCTCGGCCCACACGCCCCAACCGAGTGCGACGTGGTGCACGCCGCGCCCCTGGCGCGACGCGGCGAACGCCTCGAGGAAGGCGTTCGCGGCCACGTAGTCGACCTGTCCCGGCAGGCCGAGCGCGGTGCTCGTCGACGAGCAGGTGACGAAGAAGTCGAGCGGGTCGCTCGCCACCGCGGCCTCAAGGTTGAGCGTGCCCCGCACCTTGGGCAGCAGCACGCGCGCCGCGGACTCGGGCATCTTCTGCGTGAGCAGGGCGTCGTCGATCACGCCCGCGGCGTGGATCACGCCGCGCACCGGCCCCAGCTCGGCACGCGCCTCGGCGACCGCGCGCGCCACCTGCTCCGGGTCGCCGACGTCGGCGCGCAGCACGCGCACGGTGCTGCCGCTCGCTTCGATCTCGGTGATCCCGGCGAGCGCCCGCGCCAGCGGATCGTTCTCCGCGCCGGCCCGGCCGTGCGCCCACTCCGAGCGCGGCGGCAGTCCGGTGCGCGACAGCAGCGCGAGCTTGACCTTCGCCTGGCGGGCGAGCCAGCGCGCGCACGCGAGCCCGATCCCGCCGAGTCCGCCGCTGATCACGTAGGTGCCGCCTTCGCGCACCTTCGGCGGCCCCTCCGCGGCCGGCACCGGCACGGTGTCCAGGTCCTGCACGAACCGGCCGAGGGCGCGCAGCGCAACCACCCGTTCGGGAGTGTCGGCGACGACCTCGGCAGCGAGTTGCTCGATGCACGCGCGGCCGGCCGCGGAACGCGCATCGAACCGCCGCCGCCAGCGCTGCGCCGGCAGTTCGACGTCGATCCAGCGGGTGCGCACCTGCGCCAGCTCGCGCGGGATCACCTGGACCGGACCGAGCACCGTGGCGCACTCGGGGTGGTCGAGCGCCTCGCGGAACACGCGCTGCGCGCCCTCGGTGACCACGGTCAGGCGGACCGCGGCGTCCGGGTCGGTCTGCGCCAATGCCTGGGCGAGCGACAGCAGCGAGTAGAACCCGAGGACCTCGGCGGTCTCCAGCCGGTGCGCCGGGTCGCCGCCGCGGTCGCCGCGCGCGAGCCACAGGTGCACGAAGTGCTGCGCCGCGAAGCCGGCGACCCGCAGCGCCTCGAGCAACGCGTCGTAATCGCCGCGCTCGGCGGGGTTCACCATCCAGCGCAGCTTGCCCACCGCCTGGAACGCCGGACCGCGCACGACGCGCGCGACCTCGTGGCCTTGCGCGGCGAGCAGTTCGGCGAGCGCCGCGCCCGGGCCGTCGTCGTCGAGGAACAGGACGAACCGGCCGCGCGCGACCGCGCTCGCCGGCGGCAGGTCGCTCGGGCGCCACACCGGGCGGTGGAACCAGTCGCGCAGATCGGCGATGCGGGTCAGGCTCACGTCGGCGGTCGACGCGGCGAGCACGCGCGAGCCCGGCTCGATCCAGTAGCGCTGCCGGTCGAACGCGTAGGTCGGCAGCGACAGCCGGCGGCGCGGCGTCGGCCCACGCACCGCGTCGTGGTCGATTCCACGCCCCGCGCACCACAGCCGGCCGACCGCGCCGAGCAGCACCTGCACGTCGTCGGCGCTGTCCTGCGGGTGGCGCATGCACGCGGCGACCTCGTGCCCCGGCGCCTTGTTGCGCTGCATGCGCGCGAGCGCGGACAGGGTCGTGCCCGGACCGACCTCGAGGAACACCGCGTGCTTGTCCGCCATCAGGGTGTTCATCCCGTCGGCGAAGCGCACGGTCTCGCGCAGGTGGCGCACCCAGTACTCGGCGGTCGTCACCTGCTCCGGGTCGGCCCACGTTCCGGTCAGGTTGGACACGAACCGGCGCTGCGGCGGATGCAGGCGCATGCGCTGCACGCCGGCGCGGAACTCGTCGAGGATCGGGTCGAGCAACGCGGAGTGCGCCGCGACCGCGATCTTCAGACGGCGCGCGTCGACGTCGCGCTCGGCGAGCCGCGCTTCGAGCGCCGCGACCGCGTGCTCGGGGCCGGATACCGCGCACAGCTCGGGCGCGTTGATCGCCGCGAGCGACAACTCGTTGCCGAGCAGCCCCGCGACCTCCTCGGCGGGCAACGGCACCGCGAGGATCGCGCCAGTCGGCACCGAGGAGAGCAGGCGCGCGCGCAGCACGACCAGCGCGAGCGCGTCGGCCAGCGTCATCACGCCGGCGAGGCAGGCCGCGGCGTACTCGCCGAGGCTGTGCCCGGTCATCGCGTCCGGCTCGACGCCGAACGAGCGCCAGAGCTGCGCGAGCGCGTACTCGGTCGAGAACAGGAGCGGCAGCGCGATCGCCGGATCCTGCAGGCGCTCGGCGGCGGCGGCCGCTGCGTCGGGCGCCGGGAACAGGAGCGGGCGCGGGTCCTCGCCGAGCATCGGCTGCAACACCGCGAGGCACTCCTCCAGCGCGTCGCGGTACGCGGGGTAACGTGCCGCGAGGCCGCGCCCCATGTCCGGGTGCTGCGCGCCGCCGCCCGGGAACATGAACACGACCGACGGCGGCTGCTCGGTCGCCACGCCGGAGGCGGCGATGCGCCCCTCGCGCGTACCGGAGGCCGGGTCGAGCAGCGCGGCGGCGTGCGCGGTGTCGCGCGCCACGCACGCGCGACGGTGCGGGTGCGCGTGCCGGCCGCGCTCCAGGGTGAACGCGACGTCGGCGAGGTCGGCCTCCGGGTGCGCGCGCAGCCACGCGCCGAGCCGGTCGACGTTGCCGTCCGCGGAGCGTGCGCTCTTGCCGGAGAACAACAGGAGCTGCCACGGCTCTCTGGGCGGCGACGCCGGGCGCGGCGGCGCTTCCTCCAGGATCGCGTGCGCGTTCGTCCCGCCGACGCCGAGCGAGCTGATCGCGGCCCGGCGCGGGCCACCGCGGCGCGGCCACGGCCGGCACTCGGTGTTCACGTAGAACGGGCTGTTCGCGAAGTCGATGATCGGGTTGGGCCGCTCGAAGTGCAGGCTCGGCGGCAGTTCGCCGTGCTTCAGCGCGCACGCGACCTTGATCAATCCGGCGACGCCGGCCGCGGTGTCGAGGTGCCCGATGTTGCCCTTGAGTGAGCCGAGCGCGCACCAGCCGGTGCCGTCCGCCACCGCGCGCCAGGCCTGGGTGATCGCCGCGACCTCGATCGGGTCGCCGACTTGCGTGCCGGTCCCGTGTGCCTCGAACAGCTCGATGGTGCGCGGATCGATCCCGGCCAGCGCCAGCGCCTCGGCGACCACCGCGGCGTGCCCCTCGACGCTCGGCGCGAGGTAGCCCACCTTCCCGGCGCCGTCGTTGTTGATCGCGGTCGCCTTGATGACCGCGTGGATCGGGTCGCCGTCGCGCAGCGCGTCGGCGAGCCGGCGCAGGGCGACGACGCCGAGCCCGCTGGTCAGCACCGTGCCGCGCGCGCCGTCGGAGAACGGGCGGCAGTGGCCGTCGGGCGAGAGGATCTCGTTCTCCTTGAACAGGTAGCCGACGCGGTGCGGCTGCTCGATCGTCACGCCGCCGGCGAGCGCGAGGTCACACTCCATCGCGAGCAGGCTCTGGCAGGCGAGGTGCACGGCGACCAGCGAGGTCGAGCACGCGGTCTGCACCGCGACCGACGGGCCGCGCAGGTCGAGGCAGTACGAGACCCTGGTGGTCAGGAAGTCCTTGTCGTTCCCGGTGTGGCGCAGCAGGAACAGGCCGACGTCGGCGAGCAGGTCGGGACGGCTGAGGACATTGTAGGCGAAGTAGGCGCCCATCCCGCAGCCGGCGAACAGGCCGATCGGGCCGCGGAAGCGCTCGTGCGGCAGCCCGGCGTCCTCCAGCGCCTCGACGCAGCACTCCAGGAAGTGCCGGTGCTGCGGGTCCATGATCGCGGCGTCGCGCGGGCCGAACCCGAAGTACGCGGCGTCGAACAGCTCCATCCCGTCGAGCGGCCCGCCGGCGCGCACGTAGTTCGGGTTGTTCAGCAGCTCGTCCGGCACGCCCGCCGCGCGCAGCTCGGCCTCGTCGTAGCGGACGATCGACTCGACCCTGTTGCGCACGTTGGCCCACAGCGTCGCGGGGTCCTGCGCGCCGGGTACGCGGCACGCCATGCCGACGATCGCGATGTCGGTCGGGGCGTGGTCCTTCACTTCGGAATCGTGCGTGCTCATCGCTGCGGCCGGACCCGTTGCCTGTGCAGCAGCGAGGCGCGACGGGCCTCGCCGCGCGCCCCGCTCTCCTCCACCCGTCCGGGTCCCGCGCCGCCGCCGAGCGCGGTCGCGAGCGCGCGCACGGTCGGGTACTGGAACAGCGCGGTGATCGAGAACTGCCGGCCGATCTTCTGCTGCACGTCGCGGTGCACCTTGACCGCGAGCAGCGAGTGGCCGCCGAGGTCGAAGAAGTTGTCCTCGACGCCCACCTGCTCGAGTCCGAGCACCTCGGCCCAGATGGCGGCGAGCGCCGCCTCGGTCTCGTTGCGCGGCGCCTGGTCGCCGGCCGGCGCCGAGCCGGCCTCCGGCGCCGGGAGCGACTTGCGATCGAGCTTGCCGTTGGGCAGCAGCGGGAGGCTGGCCAGCTCGACGAAGTGCTGCGGGATCATGTAGTCCGGCAGGTTCGCGCGCAGGTGCTCGCGCAGGGCGCCGGCCGCCGGCATCAGGCCGGCCCGGGGCACCA
>DATGPD010000440.1:0-4894 GCA_035305285.1 Planctomycetota bacterium | reverse complement strand
GGTCGACTTCCTCGCGATCATGGATCCGCCCGTCGAGCGACAGCCGGCGGGGACGTCGGTCCAGTTCGAGGTCCGCGGCGCGGACACGTTCGAGCGCGCCGAGATCTGGAACCGCAACGCGGAGAACCGGGCGTTGCAGCGCAACAACCTGCTCAACCCGGAGTACGCGTGCGAGGCCTATCGCTACGCGATGCCGAATCCGGGTCCGGGCGGCCTCAGCGGACCGCGCGTCGAGGCCCAGGGGCTGACCCCCTACGTCGGCCTCGAGCAGCTGGACACGATCCGCAACCCGGTCACCCGGTTGCTGCCGCGCTACCTCAACTTCCGGCTGATCATGGAGAACGACATCTCCCTGACGGCGCCCAAGCGGCCGGCGTTGAAGAGCCTGGCGATCGTGTATCGGGTCAAGACCCCCGACTGAGAGCGTCGGACGGCGCGCGGCCGCGGCACGTCCCGCCGGCCGCGCGCAGCGGACGGAGCCCCCCTGCGCGAGCCGGTGGGGCGGCGCGGCGTGCCCGAACCGGAAGGGATTGCCGGCCGATGAACGTCGCGCGTTACACTGCGGTGGACCGCACGGACGCCCGCGCGCGGGTGGTCGGAGCCGCCGGGTGTACCTCGTCATGATCGCCACGTCCGCCGTCATCGCCGCCGCCGGCCGGGCTCCTGCCCGGGGGCGCTGCCGTGTCCGGGCGCGCGCCGCGATGCTCGTCGTGGCCCTGGGCGCCGCGTGCGGGGGGCGGACGGGCAGCGGCGAGGCGTCGTTCGCGGTCGCCCGCGTCCGCCCCGGCCCCGGAACCGAGGTGTTCCTCAACCAGCCGATCGCGGTCTACTTCAACGAGCCGGTCGACGCCCTGTCGGTGACCCCCGACACCGTGCGCGTCGTCGACGAAGAGGGGCACGCGGTGGCGATGCAGCGCCTGGAGGTCGGCTCGCAGGTCGTCACCCTGCACCCGCGTCCGCCGGTGCTCGCCGCGCTGGACGACGGCAGCTTCGGGCCGGGACGCCGCTACTGCCTGGAAGTCGCCGGCTACCCTCAGGTCAACGCGGTCCGCTCGCGTTCGGGCCGCACGCTCGCCGCCGGGCTGCGCCAGCACTTCACGGTCGTGTCGCTGTCGGGCAACGAGGAGTACCCCCGGCCGCTGCTGCCGGTCGGGGTCGGCGACGAGGCGTTCACCCTCGACCCGGCCCGCCGGCTGGAGGTGCAGGCCGGCACCGGCGTGCTGCACCTGCACTTCACGCTGCCGCCGTACCCGCCGTCGGTCCAGCCGGAGGCGTTCGTCGTCCAGCGCCTCGTCGGTCCCGCTGCGGGGCGCGCCACGGTGGAGGTGCAGAGCGTGCCGGTGAAGGCGGCGCGCGTCGTGCGCGACCCGTCGGACCCGTTCCCCGCGAGCACCGTCGCGCTCGAACTCGACGCGACGCCGCCGATCGGCATCCACGACCACCTCGCGCTGTTCCTGGTCGACGGCGAAGCGGGCGTGGTCGACTACGCGGGCCGCCCATTGACTCCGTTCGGCGGCAGCGAGGTCGCGGCGCGCCTGCCATCCGGCTACGCGATGGTCTGCGAGGTCAAGGTGCGCGCCGGCCCGGCGCTCGAGATCGCGCGGATCTCCGCCGCCGACGGCGTCGGGCTCGAGGCGGCCGATCTCGGGCGCCCCGGCTTCGAAGCGCGGGACCGCGTGCGCTTCGTGCCGCGCGTCCGCCTCGCGGCGGGCAGCGGAGTGCACGGCGTCCTGCGGCCCGAGGCGAGCATGCGGCTCGGGCCGAGCGAAGCGTTGACGTTCTCCGCCGGCCGCGTGGTGCACGCCGGCGCGACGTTGGAACTCGCCGGGCTCGAGATCCCGGCAGGAGTGCGGCTGACGCTCGGCGGGTTCGACCATCCGGTGCAGATCCTCGTGACCGGCTCGGTTCGCATCGCCGGGGAGCTGGTGCTGGAGACGCCGCGCGCCCCGCTCGACGACGCCGACGGCGTGGCCGCGGCGTGGCCGATCCGCGACGCCGAGCTCGGCACCCTCGCCGGCTGCGTGGTCGTCGCCGCGGGCGACATCGAAGTCTCCGGACGGATCGAGCACGTCCAGGAAGGCACGCCCATGGGGCCGGCGCTGGCTCTCGTCGCGGGCGGCCGCATCGCGCTGCACGGGCGCGTCCCGCCGCGTACGGTGTGCGGCGCCGAGGGCGGCGTAGTCGGCGACCTGCAGGCCGCGCACGTGCGCCCCGTGCGCCTGCGTCCGGGGTACGCCGGCGTCGCTCCGGTGACCGCGATCGCGTGCACGCCGTGGGTGCGGGTGCCGGCGTGGGTGCAGGGCCCGCTCGCGGGCACGGCGATCGGCGCCGAGCCCGGCGTCGAAGTGCTGTGGCAGGCTGCGCCCCCGCACGCGCTCGACGCCCAGCGGCCCGATCCGCGCCCCGAGACCTGGTCGCAGGCGCGCGCGCTGGTACCCGACGACCCGATTCCGGCGAATCCCGGCTACTTCGTGCGCTTCCAGCTGCGCGCGCGGCTCACGCCCGGCCAGCTCCGGCTGCCGGGCCTCACCGACCTCGTGCTCGGCGCGCAGACGGCCCGCTGAGCAGACGCGAAGTCGGAAGCGCGCGGAACGCGGCAGGCCGCCGCACGCGTTCGTTCCGGCCTTCGCCACGCGCACCGTCGCGGGTTTTCCACAATCCGCGGACGCTCGGCGTCACGCGCCGGCACGACTCGGCGCAGCGGAACGCGCGATCGCAGCGGCAGCCTTTTTCTCGCCGCGCGGCGGCGCTAACGTGCGCGCTCACGTTCGTGCCTCGAACGCGCCGGTGTGGTCAGACCGGCGGACTCATCGGGGCGCGCGCGCGGCGTGGCACAGCAGTGCGCTAGGCGGAATCACGGGCGGCATGACGGACATCGTTGGCCAGATCACGGGCGCCGTGCTCGGTGCCTGCGTCGGCTCGTTCCTGAATGTCGTCATCTGGCGTCTGCCGCGCGGGACGTTCCTCGCGGACGGCAAGCGCTCGATCTGTCCGAACTGCCGCGAACCGATCCCGTGGTACCGCAACGTACCGATCGTGAGCTGGCTCGTGCTGCGCGGCCGCGCGCCCTGCTGCGGCGCACGCATCGCGGTGCGCTACGTGCTCGTCGAGGCGGTCACCGCGCTGCTGTTCTGGGCGCTCGTCGTGCGTCCGCCTTCGGGGCTCGTCGCCTGGCCGCCGAACTGGCCGGGTTCGGGGGCGTTCGTGCTGCACGCGTACTTCGTGTCCACGCTGATCGCGTGCACGGTGATCGACATCGACCATCGCATCCTGCCCGACCGGCTCACCAAGCCGGGGATGGTGGTCGGCGTGCTCGGCTCGTTCGTGGTCGCCGAGGCCTACGGCCGGCTGGCGGTGCGGGCGAGCCCGACCGCGCAGGCGGTGCTGTTCAGCGCCGCCGGCCTCCTCGCCGGGTTCGCGCTCACCTGGTCGGTGCGTCAGCTCGCCACCCTGCTGTTCCGCAAGGAGGCGATGGGGCGCGGCGACGTGAAGTTCATGGGCGCGATCGGCGCGTTCGTGGGCTGGCAGGACGTCTTGCTGACCTTCTTCCTCGCGTGCCTGTACGGCGCCGCGGGCGGCCTCCTGCACCGCGCGGTCACCGGACAGGCCTACGTGTGGTTCGGACCGTTCCTCGCCGCCGGCGCGGTCACCGCGCTGTTCTTCGGCGAGTCGGTCATGCACTTCTTGTTCGTCACCTGGCCGCAATGGCAGGAGTCGCACCCGGTCGCTCCGGTGCTGATCCTGTCCGGGGCGGCTGCCGTGTTGCTGTTGTTGTTCTTCGTCATCCGGCGCGGCGCATGAGCCGTCGCGTCCACGTGAAGGGAGGGAACCCATGACCCCGCGATCGATCCTCTGCCGACTGACAGCCCCGCTCCTGCTCGTGGTCACGGGCTGCACCACGACGTACCAGCAGATGCTGCACGAGCGTGACCTCAAGATCACCCAGCTCGAGAACGCGAACGCGCAGCTGCGCGCCGCGAACCGCGAGCTGGAGCGCCGCGAGAAGACCTCGCGCGAGGAGGCCCAGGCGCTGCGCGACCGGCTCACCACGCAGCCGACCGCCGCGGAAGCCGCGGCGAAGAGCAGCGAACTGCAGCAGGTGCAGGATGAGCTGAAGGACCTGGACGTCGGCTACCGCCGCGGGCACGTCTCGATCGGCATCGAGAACGAGGTGACCTTCGCCTCGGGCAGCACCGAGCTGAAGCCCGGCGCGGGCAAGGTCCTCGAGCGGGTCGCGTCGGTGCTCAAGCGGCGCTTCCCCGACCGGCGGATCTACGTCGAGGGGCACACCGACTCCGATCCGATCCAGAAGACCAAAGGGCGGTTCCGCAGCAACCTCCACCTGTCCGCCGAGCGCGCCGACGCCGTCGCCAACTACCTGATCGAGAAGTGCGGCCTGCCCGCCGACCGCGTCGTCATCGCCGCGTACGGGCCGCATGACCCGAAGGCCCCCGGCACGAGCGAGGCGGCGAAGGCGAAGAATCGCCGCGTGGAGATCGTCGTCGGCGAGCCCAAGTAGCGCGCCGCGCGGCGCGGCGGCGCGGTTCCGGCCGCGCCGCCGCGGGATGCTGCCCGGCGCACCGCGTTCGTCCGGCACCATGGCCTCGGAGCTCGCCGGGCGGGCGGTTAGGCTTCGCGCCCCCCCGAAGAACCCTTGCCCGAAACGTCATGGCCAGTCGCTCCGAAGCCCTCCGCAATGTCGTCCTCTTCGGTCACTCGAGCTCGGGCAAGACCGCGTTGGTCGACGCCCTGGCGTTCGCCACGAAGGTGAGCAACCGGCACGGCGACGTCGCCAACGGCACCAGCATCAGCAACACCGAGCCGGAGGAGAAGGAGCGCAAGCAGACGCTGTCGTCACACGTGTTCAGCTTCCCGCTGGACGGCGGCACGCAGC
>DATGPD010000439.1:0-2893 GCA_035305285.1 Planctomycetota bacterium | reverse complement strand
CCCATGTTCGCCGGCTCCTCCTGGCACCACAGGACCTCGACCTCGTCCTGGTAGCGCGCCAGCTCGGCGTCCAGCTCCTCGCGCGGCCACGGGTAGAGCAACTCGACGCGCACCAGGGCGACGTCGTCGATCTCGCGCTTGGCGCGCGCCTCCGCCAGCTCGTGGTACACCTTGCCGGTGCACAGGATGACCCGGCGCACGCGCGCGGGATCGACCGTGCGGTCCCCGAGCACCGCCTCGAACCCGCCGCTCGCCAGCTCCTCGACGGTCGAGCCGGCGGCGCGGTCGCGCAGCAGGCTCTTCGGCGTCATCACGACGAGCGGCTTGCGCACCGGGTCGTGTGCCTGCCGGCGGAGCAGGTGGTAGTACTGCGCCGCGGTCGACGGGTAGGCGACCCGCATGTTGTCCTCGGCACACAACTGCAGGAAGCGCTCCAGACGCGCCGAGCTGTGTTCGGGGCCCTGCCCGTCGTAGCCGTGCGGCAGGAGCAGGACGAGCCCGCTCGTCTGCCCCCACTTGGCCTCGCCCGACGCGATGAACTGGTCGATCTGGATCTGCGCGCCGTTGGCGAAGTCGCCGAACTGCGCCTCCCACAGGGTGAGCGTTTGCGGCGCGGCGATGCTGTAGCCGTACTCGAAGCCGAGCGCGGCCTCCTCGGACAGCAGGCTGTCGACCACGACGTAGCGTGCCTGCCCCTCGCGCAAGAAGTTGAGCGGGATGTAGGCGTGCCCGTCGTTCATGTCGAGCAGCACCGAGTGGCGCTGCGAGAACGTGCCGCGCGCGCTGTCCTGACCGGCGAGGCGCACCGGCGTGCCGCCGACCAGGAGCGTCGCGAACGCGAGGGTTTCGGCGAACGCGAAGTCGATCGGCTGCTCGCCGAGCGTCATCCCGACGCGGCGGTCGAGCAGCGCGCGCACCTTCTCGTGCGGCGTGAAGTTCTCCGGCAGGGTCGCGAGCCGGCGCGCGAGGTCCTGCAGTTCCTCGGCGCTCACCACCGGCGTCGACGTGCGCCAGGGGGTCGGCTCGACCGGTGCGAGCGACGCATCGGCGGCCGGCGGCGCGGTGTCACGGACCACCTTCAACGTCCGCCGGTAGCGCTCCTGCAGCTCGACGTTGAAACGCTCGACGTCCTCGGGGGCGAGCACGCCCGCGCGCAGCAGGAAGTCCTGGTAGATCTCGCGCACCGTGCGGTGCGCCTCGATCCGCTTGTACATCAGCGGCTGGGTGAACGCCGGCTCGTCGGCCTCGTTGTGCCCGTGGCGGCGGTAACCGACGATGTCGACCACCACGTCGCGCTGGAAGCGCTGGCGGTACTCCATCGCGAGGCGCATGCAGCGCACCGCGCACAGCGGCTCGTCGCCGTTGACGTGGAAGATCGGCGCCTGGATCGACTTCGCGACGTCGGTGCAGAACGGCGTGCTGCGCGCGTCCGCCGGCAGGGTCGTGTAGCCGATCTGGTTGTTGATGATCACGTGCACCGTGCCGCCGGTGCGGTAGCCGCGGAGCTGCGACATGTTGAGCATCTCCGCGACCACGCCCTGCCCGGCGAACGCGGCGTCGCCGTGGAGGAGCACGGGCAGCACGTGCGCGCGCCGGTCGTCGCCGCCGAGCTGGTCCTGCCGGGCGCGCGCCATGCCCTGCACCACCGGGCCGACCGCCTCCAGGTGGCTCGGGTTGCTCGCCAGCTCCAGCTCGACCTGCTTGCCGGACGGCGTGACGTGGGTCGCGGTCGCGCCGAGGTGGTACTTCACGTCGCCCGAGCCCTGCGTGCTCTGCGGGTCGATGTGCCCCTCGAACTCGGAGAACACCTTCTCCAGCGGCTTCTCCAAAATGTGCACGAGCACGTTGAGCCGGCCGCGGTGCGCCATGCCGAGCACCGCGCGGGTGATCCCCAGTTCGGCGGCATGGTTGAGCAGCGCGTCGAGCGCCGGGATCACCGTCTCGCAGCCTTCCAGGGAGAAGCGCTTGTGCCCGACGAACCGGGTATGCAGGAAGCGCTCGAACGCCTCGGCCTCGACCAGCTTGTCGAGCACGCGCAGGGTCACGTCGCGCGGCAGCTCGTCCTCGAACCGGGTGGCCTCCATCCGGGTGCGCAGCCACTCCTTCTGTTCGGGGTCGGCGATGTGCATGTACTCGACCCCGACGTGCCGCGTGTAGGTGGCACGCAGCACCTCGTGGATCTCGCGCAGCTTGGCGATCGGCTTGCCGGCGAGGTTGTTGGTGAAGAACTCGCGGTCGAGGTCCCACAGCGACAGGCCGTAGTGGCCCATCTCCAGCTCGGGGAACGACGGGATCCGGTACTCCAGCGGATCGAGGTTGGCGAGCAGGTAGCCGCGCACGCGGTAGGCGCGCACGTACTGCAGCACCCGCGCGGCACGCTCCATGTCGTCCTGCCCGCGCAGCGGCGAGCCGACCGCCGGGCGCCGGTCGCGCGCGAAGCGCAGCGGGCGGAACGGGATCTCGAGGTCGGCGAAGATCTCCTCGTAGAACGGCTCGGCGCCGGTGAGCAGCGCGTGCATCACGGCGAGGAACTCGCCGGAGTCGGCGCCCTGGATCACGCGGTGGTCGTAGGTGCTGCTGATGGTCATCACCCGGCTGACCCCCAGCTCGTTGAGCGTGCTCTCGGACGCCCCCTGGAACTCCGCGGGCACGTCGATCGCCCCGGTCGCCAGGATGAAGCTCTGCCCCGGCATGAGGCGCGGCAGAGAGCTGACCGTGCCGAGCGGTCCCGGATTGGTCAGGGTGCACACCGTGTCCTTGAAGTCGTCGGGGCCGAGCTTGCCCTCGCGCGCCTTCTTGATCTGCGCGTCGTACGCGGCGAGGAACTTCCCGAAGGTGAGCGACCCGCAGTCCTTGATGTTCGGCACGACGAGCTGGCGGCCGCCGTCGGCCT
>DATGPD010000438.1:0-2815 GCA_035305285.1 Planctomycetota bacterium | reverse complement strand
GCGGAAGCCGCGGAACCACGAGGACAGGTCGATGAGGCCGCCGGCGCCGAGGAACTGCTTGCCGAACCAGTTCGCGATCTCGCGGCTGTAGAAGCGCTCGGTGTAGCTGCCGACGCCGGTGATCACCCACTCCGGCAGCATGTTCTCTCCGATCCGGTGCGCGACCGCGAGACCGACCGCGTGCTTCAGGTAGTAGACGCCCCAGTTGGGGTCGAGCAGCGCGACTGCCGGGACCTGCGCCCCGAGGCCGGGCACGGACATCGGCTGGACGGCGAGGAACGCGCCGTACGCCGACGAAGGACCGCCGATCTGATCACCGACCGCGCGGAAGCGGTCGGCGGTCGGCACGAGCAGGATGACCGGGCGCTCCACGGGCTGGACGTCGATGCCGAAGACCGTGAGCGCGAACTCGTACGCATCGTCGACGTACTGGTGCGCGTGCTGTTCCAGCTCCTTCAACGGCATCGAACCGAGCACGATGCACGTCTTGGTGCGCAGCACCCACGGTCGCGCGAGGTCCGCGTGCCGGCGGTCGGCTTCCGCCTCGTCGATCCAGCCGCCCTGGCCGTCGGGAAACAGGTTGTTCTTCGCCTTCTCCAGGTCGGCCGCGTCGATCAGTTCGCCGGTGCGCGGATGGCGCACCTTGCCGGCGCGCAGCGCGAGGTACTCGGCCTTCGTGACCCGCTCGCCGCCGAAGTGGAACACGCCGGCGCGGGCGTCCTCGGCCTCGGCTTCCTTCACCCACACCCCATTGACCGACACCAGACCCTCGCTGCGGTTGCGCAGGATCTCGGCCTTCTCCGGCGACATCCACCTGCCTTCGTAGTTCACGTTGCCGACGGCGCGGTTCGCGGCTTCGTGGTCGGGCGCGAGGGTGAGCACGCGCTGCAGGATGCGCCGCCACTCGGTGAGCAGACCGCGCTCGCGCGCCGCTTCGGCCACCTGCAGCAGGGCAGCCACGTCGTCCTTCGCCGCGGCTTCGCGCGCGGCGATGTCGTCGGCTCCGTTCTGCGCAGGAGCGACCGCGACGGACAGCAAGACGGCGAGCGCGGCGAGCTTGGGCGTGGGCATTGCTGGCGGAGAAGCGAAAGAGGTATCCCCTCCTGGCGACCGCGGCAAGGATTGGGCCCGCGCCCGGCGCGCGGTCAGCGCACTTCGTCGCGCGCGTGCAGGAAGCGTTGCCAGGACGGCAGCTGCTTGTCGTTTGCCACGCCGAGGTACGGGCTCCAGCGCGGCCGTTTCGGCTGCCGCATCAATCGCAGTCGCGCCTCCTGGGGCGAACGATCCGCCTTGCGCGTGTTGCAGCGGACGCAGGCGAGGACGCAATTGTCCCAGCTCGTCTTGCCGCCCTTCGAGCGCGGCCGGACGTGGTCGATGCTCAGGCGGTCGACCGGCAGGCGGACGCCGCAGTACTGGCACGTGTAGTCGTCCCGGTGGTACAGATTGCGCCGGGTGAACGGTGCCTCGTACCGCGGAACACGGTCGTACGTCACGAGATGGATCACCTCGGGGACTGGCACCCGGGTGCGGACGCCGCGCAGCCAGCTGGTGGCCGGAGGATCTGGAAGGCACACCCATTCGTGGAACGAGTGCACCTCGAGCGTGTCGGGAGCGACGACCCGCGCCGCGCCGCGGTACACGAGACACAGCGCGCGACGGACCGTCGTCACGTGAACGGGCACCCAGCACCGGTTGAGCACCAGCACCGGGGCGCTCAGCAGGCGTGCCGAGGTCATCGACGTGGCGTTCATGTCCGGAGCAAGCCGCTCGGAACCACCGCCTGGGGGCCTCGACCCCGGCGCGGGCGCCGGTACGTCCGGACTCGTGCTCGCGCCGGTAAAGCTCGATGGTGTTCGAGCGAGCGGCAGGAGTGTAGCAGGCGGATCTGCGCGGGCCACGGCCGCAGCCGCCCGTGCGGCAGGCGGCGCCCGCCGCCGAAGTGCCGGCGGTTCGCGCCTTCTCCTCCGCGCATGGGACCGGTCGCCGTCCCTCCGGTCCCGGTCTGCCGGGCGTCGGGCGCGCGACGTTTGCTCCCCCCTGCCCGCACCGATAGACTGCCGCGCTTTCTTTCCCGCTTCCACGGTCCGTACCGCAATGTCGCGACGCGTCCTCGTGCTCTTCCTCGCCTGCGCGGCGGCGTGCACGCCGGTCAGCATGATCGATCGCAAGATCGAAGTCAGCGCCGCGCAGTTCCAGGACATCCCCGTGCCGGCGGGGTTCCGCCTCGTGGATGCCCGGCACGAGAGCCACTCCCTCGCCCTCGGCGAGTACCGCTTCGGCGTGTTCCGCTATGTCGGGTCGGGCTCGGTCGACTCCGCGGCGTCCTACGTGATGGAGCGCATGCCCCAGCACGCGTGGACGCTCGTCGAACGCCACGGCGAGGGCACAGACAGCCAACGCATCGTGTTCGAGCGGGACGACTACACCGCCGAGTATCGCGTCCGCCTCGAGGAGTCGCGTACCCTGATCGACGTCGATGTACGGACCCACGCCAGGCCTATCGCCAAGGGCTGACGCGGGCCTGACGTCGCATCCGCGTAGGGCGAGCCTCGGGTTCGCTCGCCGCCCCTCGCCGTGACACACCGCCCGAGCGCCCGCCCCACACCAGCAACGTCCCACGAATGACTACGGGTCAGATCCAAGCTCCCTCCGCCTTCGACCTTTGGTGGGAGAAGCAGCGGAAGACGGTCACCACTTTGTTCGCCGTCGTGATCGTCGGCGTGCTGGGCTACTACGGGTGGCAGCTCGTGCACCGCGCACGCGTCGACTCGATCTGGAGCGAGTTCGCCCAGCAGGCCGGCCTGCGTGCGGGCTA
>DATGPD010000437.1:0-3073 GCA_035305285.1 Planctomycetota bacterium | reverse complement strand
GTGCTCGATGTCGAGGTCGATGTCGGGCGGCTCGGCGCGCTCGCGCGACAGGAAGCGCTCGAACAGCAGGTCGATGCGCGCCGGGTCGACCGCGGTGATGCCGAGACAGAAGCAGACCGCCGAGTTCGCCGCCGAGCCGCGCCCCTGGCACAGGATGCCGCGTTCGTGGCAGAACGCGACGATCTCGTGCATGGTGAGGAAGTAGCCCGGATAGTCGAGCTCCTCGATCAGGGCGAGTTCCTTCTCGATCTGCGCGGCGACCGCGTCGGGCACCGCGTCGCCGTAGCGCCGCCGTGCGCCTTCGAGGGTGAGCGTGCGCAGCCACTGCGCCGAAGTCGTGCCGTCGGGCAGGCGCTCGGAGGGATAGCGGTAGCGGATCTCGCGCAGCGAGAACCGGCAGCGCGCGGCGACCTCGGCGGTGCGCGCGACCGCGGCGACGTCGTCGGCGAACAGGGTGCGCAGCGCGCGCGGGGCGGGCAGGCCGTGGCTGTCGTTGGCGCACAGCACGCGGCCGCACTCGGCGAGCGGCCGGCCGAGGCGGATCGCGGTCAGCACGTCCTGCAGCCGCCGGCGGGCGGGCACGTGGTAGAGCACCTCGTTGGCCGCGACCACCGGCACGCCGAGGCGCGCGGCGTGCGCGCGCACGAACGCCTCGCGCTCGCCGTCCGCGGCGCGCTGGTGGCGCGCGATCGCGGCGTAGAGGCGGTCGCCGAACGCCTCGCGCAGGGCACCGAACAGGGCGGCGTCCTGCGGCCGCTGCGCGACGTTGCAGCCCCACAGCGCGATCAGGCCCGAGGCGTGCGTGCAGACCTCGTCCTGGGTGACCGCGCTCTGCCCCTTCTCGCAGCGCTGTCGTCCCTTGCTGAGCAGCCGGCAGAGGTTGCCGTAGCCGGCGCGGTCCTGCGCCAGCAGCACGAGCAGGCTGCCGTCGAGCAGGGTGACCTGGGCGCCGGAGATCAGGTCGATCCCCAGCTCTTCGGCGCGCACCAGCGCGCGCGGCAGACCGAAGACCCCGTCGCGGTCGGTGAGCGCGAGCGCGCGCAGCCCCAGCTCGTGCGCGCGCTCGACCAGCTCCTCGGGATGGCTCGCGCCTTCCAGGAACGAGTAGTTGCTCTTGCACCAGAGGGGGACGAACGCGTCCATCGGCGGACGGACGACGAAAGCAGACGGCCGTCCGCACCGCAAGCGGTGGGGTGGACTGCGTTTGCCGGCCGGGTGCGCCTTCCGCCTACCAGCCGTAGGTGACCGCCCCCGTACCCGGGATGTAGACGTAGCCCGCCGAGTTGTCGGCGTTGTAGTTGCCGGCGGCGAAGCTGCTCGTCCAGTAGTGGTCGCCGCCGGGCGCGAACCGCGGAGCGCCGGGCGGCCACGCACCCTGCGTCGCGGCCTGGAGGGCGTGTAGCGCCCGCATCGTGCGCGCAGCGTCCGCCATCTGCCGGGCGCGGAGCGCTGCCGCCCGCGCGGCGAGCGCGGCCGTGCGGTCGGAGCGCGTCGCGCGGCGACCGGCCGGCTCGAGGGTCGGTGCTTCGGCCTGGCGGGCGCGGGGGGACGTCGCCGGCCGGTCGCCGCAGCCGGCGAGCAGCGCGACGAACAAGAGGATCGCGGACGGCGGGATCGCGGGTCGAATCATGATGGCACCGAAGGCTCATGGCCTTCCGGGCAGAGCGGGTACCGCGGAAAAGCGTCGAATGGGGCGCGCGGCCCCGACCGAGCGCGCGCGACCTTCCGCCGGCGAGCACCGGAACGCCGCTTCCTGCCGACGCGCGGCGCGGCCGTTCGACCCCTCGCGCAGGGCGGCGCGCGCCGGCGGCCGTATGCTGGCCCGCCCTCCGCCACCATGACCGGAACCGCTGAACGTCCGTCCTCCCACTTCGGCTTCGGCGCCCCCGTCCTCGAGGAGGCGCTGCTCGTCGAGCACCGCGCGGACTCCGGCTGGGGCGCGCCGGAGTTCCTCCCGCGACGCGCCGGCGACGTGCCGATGGCGAGCGCGGCGGTGCAGTACGGCCTGTCGTGCTTCGAGGGGTTGAAGGCCTTCCGCGGCCCGGACGGCAGCGTGCACCTGTTCCGCGCCGACCGGCACGGCGAGCGGCTCGCGCAGAGCTGCGCACGCCTGTGCCTGCCGGTGCTGCCGCCTGCCGAGTTCGTCGCGCACGCCAGCGCGTTCGTCAGGCGCAACGCGCACCACGTGCCGCCGCACGGCCAGGGCGCGCTCTACGTGCGGCCGACGATCGCCGCGGTCGAGGAGTATCTGGGCGTGCGCCCGGCGCGGCGGCACGTCTTCGCGCTGCTCGCGACTCCGGTGCCGCGTCCGGCGTCGCGCCCGATGGCGCTGTGGATCGAGCGCGAGTACGTGCGCGCCGCGCCAGGCGGGATCGGCGCGGCGAAGACCGGCGGCAACTACGCCGCAGGGTTGCTCGGCGCGGAGCGCGCCAGGCAGCGCGGCTTCGACCAGGTCGTCTGGCTCGACGCGGTGCAGCGCCGCTTCGTGGCCGAGGCCGGCGTGATGAATCTGTTCGTCGTGCTGGGCGACGAGGTCGCCACTCCGCCGCTCGACGGCACCATCCTCGCCGGCGTGACGCGCGACTGCTGCCTCACCCTGATGCGCGAGTGGAAGATGGCACCGAGCGAGCGCGCGGTCGCGCTCGACGAGCTGGTGAGCGCGCAGCGCCGCGGCGAGCTGCGCGAGGCGTTCGGCACGGGCACCGCGGCGTGCGTCGTCCGCATCGAGCGCATGGTCGGCGACGGCGAGGAACTGGTCCCGACCGGCGGCGACCTGGCCGCGCGCCTGCGCGACGCGATCGAAGCCATCCAGGAGGGGCGCGCCGCCGACCCGTTCGGCTGGCGGCAGACCGTGGCCGATGCGCGGTCCGTGCCGCGCACCTGACCCGGGCCGGCCGGACCGCGGTCCGCTGCCGTAGACTCCGCCTGCCCCTCGCTTCCCCAGAGAGACACGCCATGCGACTCGCCGTTCTCGCTGCCTCCGTCCTGTTGTGTGTGGTCGCGCCGCCGGCGCAAGGCAAGCGCGGTCCTGCGGTGCGCCCCGTCGACTTCACCGTCGATCCGGCCGCGCAGG
>DATGPD010000436.1:0-6293 GCA_035305285.1 Planctomycetota bacterium | reverse complement strand
GCCCGGCAGGCGATCGACCTGGTGTTCACCGACCTGCAGATGCCGGGACGCGACGGCCTCGCGGTGCTCGCCGAGGCGAAGGCCAGGGACCGCGACCGGCCGGTGGTCCTGGTCACTGCGCACGGCACGCTGCCGGTCGCGATCGAGGCGCTGCGCGCCGGCGCCGACGACATCCTGGAGAAGCCGGTGCTGCTCGACCAGCTCGAGCTGGCGCTGCTGCGCGCGCGCGGCCGGCGCCGCCTGCTGCGCGAGAACCGCTTCCTGCGCGAGCGCGCGACCGGCGGCGACCTCGTGGAAGCGGGGTCCGCCACGCGCGCGGTCGTCGAACTCGCGCGGCGCGCGGCCGCGACCGACGCCGCGGTGCTGATCACCGGCGAGAGCGGCACCGGCAAGGAGTGCATCGCCGCGCTCGTGCACCGCGCGTCGCCGCGCGCCGACGGACCGTTCGTCAAGGTCAACTGCGCGGCGGTGCCCGAGGCACTGCTCGAGAGCGAGTTCTTCGGCCACGAGGCCGGCGCATACACCGGCGCGGGCAAGCGCCGAGCCGGCCTGTTCGAGCTGGCCGACGGCGGCACGTTGTTCCTCGACGAGATCGGCGAGATGCCGCTCGTGCTGCAGAGCAAGCTCCTGCGCGTCCTGCAGGACGGCGAGGTGATGCGGCTCGGCGGTGAGCGCCCGGTGCAGGTCGACGTGCGCGTGGTCGCGGCGACCAACCGCGACCTGCACGCCGACGTCGAGCGGGGCCGGTTCCGTGCCGACCTGCTCTATCGCCTGCACGTGGTGCCGATCCACCTCCTGCCGCTGCGCGAGCGGCGCGACGAGATCGTGCCGCTCGCCGAGCACTTCCTCGCCGGCCGCGCCGCGCTCGACGCCGAGGTGGCGCGCGCGCTCACCGAGTACTCCTGGCCGGGCAACGTGCGCGAGCTGCAGAACGTCCTGCAGCGCGTGCTCGTGCTCGCCGGCGGGACGATCGATGCCGCGGTGCTGCGCCGCGAGCTGGCCGGCGCGCGCCCGCCGGCCGTGCTGCCCACCGCGGCGGGCGACCCGATCGAGGCGCTGGTCGGACGGACGCTGGCCGAGGTCGAGAGCCGCTTGATCACCGCGACGCTCGCGCGCTGCGGGGGGAACCGGACGCGCGCGGCGCGTACGCTGGGGATCGGCGTGCGCACCCTGTTCAACAAGCTGGCCGCGCCGCGGCCCCCGGTCCCCGACGTTCACGGCACGCGATGAAGACGGCTCCGCATGGTGACGCCGCCGCACCGACCGGCGGCGCAGCGCCGCACGTTCGCCCCGAGCGGCTCGCGCCGCCGCCGCTGTTGCCCGCCGACCGGCGCCGCGCGCCGATCCCGGTGGGCCCGATCACCGGACCCCGCACCTGGTGGCGGCGGCTGCTGTCGCGCGCGGCGGCGAGCCTCAACCGCTGCGTCGACGCGCTGCCGCCCGGCCGCTGGCTGCACGAGATGGCGCAGCGCAAGCTGCAGATCCACGCCGTGCCTGTCGAGCTGCCGCGCCTGCGGCCGGGATGGCACGGTGCCCGGATCGCGTTCCTGTCCGATCTGCACGCCGGAAGCTGCATGGACGCCGCCGACCTGTGCCGGCTGTTCGCGCGCGTGATGGAGCACGAGCCCGACGTCGTGTGCCTCGGCGGCGACCTGATCAACACGCGCGACCGCGAGATCTACCTCTACCGCGAAGGGCTCCGCCTGCTGCGTCCCAAGCACGGCGTGTACGCGGTGCCCGGCAACCACGACCACTTCTTCGGGCGCGGCATCGCGCCGTGGCACGCGTTCCTGCGCGACCACGGCGTGCACGTGCTGTGCAACGCGGGCGTACGCATCGAGCGCGACGGTGCCGGCCTGTGGCTGTGCGGCGTCGACGACCTCACCGAGGCGACCCCCGACCTGCCGGCGGCGCTCGCCGGTTGGAACGGCACGGATCCCGTCGTGCTGCTGTCGCACCACCCCGACTTCTTCTTCGAGGCCGCCGCCGCCGGCGTGGACCTGACGCTGTCCGGCCACACCCACGGCGGGCAGGTCGTGCTGTTCGGCAAGTGCATCGAGCACAGCCGCTTCGGCTGGCGCCAGGGGCTGTTCGAGGAGGACGGCAGGCGGCTCTACGTGAGCCGCGGGGTGGGCAGCACGGTGCTGCCGCTGAGGATCAACGCGCCGCCCGAGGTGCCGGTCGTGCGCCTGCTCGCGCCGGACGGCGCGGGCGCGCGGTGAGGATCACGGCGCGGACGCCGGTTCGTCGACGATGTCGTCGGTGACGAATGCGCGGTCGCCGACGCGGACGAGGCCCGTGGGACGCCCGGCCGCGGCGAGCAGGTGCAGCAGTTCGTCGTCGTCGACGAAGATCTCGGCCGGCAGCGTGCGCTGTGCCGTGAAGCGGGCGAGGGCCTTGCCGTCGTCCGGCACCGCTGCGTAGTCGAAGCTCCACCGCGCGCCCGGGGCGCCCACCGCGGCGAAGTCGACGTGACGCAGCGCGTGCGCGCGCGGCGCGCGCTCCGGCCGGCGAAACGCGAGGGCCAGGGCCGCGAGCACGAGCGCCGCAGCCGCAGCGGCGCGCAGGACCCCGCGCCGGCGGCGCCGGCGGCGCACCTCGGCGAGCAGCAGCGCCTGCATCGCGGCCTTGCGCGCAAGCGCCGCGGCGCCGGGCGTCGGCGCCCGCGCGAGGCTGCGTGCGAACACGGTGAGGTCGTCGGTCGGGTCAACCATGGAACGCGATCCTTGCGGCGGTCTTCAGGCGGAGGAGCAGGCGGCGGATGCGGCCGTGCGCGGCGTCGCCGCTCATGCCGAGCGCGCGGCCGGTCGCGTCCAGGGTCAAGCCGTCGGCGAAGCGCGCGCACAGCAGCGCGCGGTCGCGCTCGGGCAGCTCGGCGAGGCGATCGCGCAGCCAGGCGCGCTGCTCGTCGTCGGGTTCCGCGGCGGTCGCGGCCTCGGCGAGGCGCGCGCCGGCCGCGCCCTCGCGCCGCGCGCGGCGTGCTTCGGCGCGCAGGCGGTCGACGACGACGCGCAGCAGCGCGCGCGCCAACCACGCCGCGACCGCGGCCTCGTCGTGCAGGCGCGGCATCCGATGCACGACCTTCAGCATGCAGTCCTGCACGGCGTCGAGGCAGAAGGCCTCGTCGCGCCGGCTCATGGCGCGCGCCATCGCGAGCAAGCGGTCGAACCACAGCTCGTAGAACCGGGCGAACGCCGCCTCGTCGCCGCGCGCGATGCGGCCGGTGAGCGGGTACGAGACGTGCTCCGCGCTCGGGTCGGGTTCGACCGTCACGCGCTGCTGGTTCGTCGCTGCGACCGGCGGCGGCACGCGATCGCGCCGTCAGTGCGCGGCCTTCTTCTTCGTCGCCGTGCCGGCCTCCTTCGCGGGCTCCGGCGGGGGAGGAGGGTCGCCTTCAGGTCGTGCCGCGGGTCGCGGCACGGCGCGCAGGCTGTGGAGCACCTCCTGCACGAGCTTGACCTGCGTCGGCGTGGCCGCGACGAACAGCAGGTTGGTGCCCTCGTGGTAGCGCAGCACGGCGCGCGGTTCGCCGTCGCGCTGCCCGGCTGCCTCGGCGGCAACCGACAGGCCGGCGTCGAGCGCGGTCAGGATCGTCTCGACGGCGAGCCCTGCACCGCGCGCACCGGGCGGCGCGGTCAGGTCGCCCAGAGCGAACACGCGCACGACCTGCTCGGTCGCCTGCCGCATCGGGTCGGTGAACTGCACGCGTACCGCGTACACCCGCTCGCCGACCTCGCCGATCGGAGCCACGTTCGCCACCGACATCTCGACGTGCAGCTGCACGTTCGTGTCGACGATCGCCGTGAGTGCCCGCAGCGCCGCCTCGACCGTGGTCGAGCGCAGGCTGAGCTTCGGCACGCGCACCTGGGTCGCGCTCTCGGGCAGGACGATGTTGACGTTCTCTCCGGCCGCGCGCAGTGCGTCGGCGAAGTCGGCGAGGGTGCCGCCCGCGAAGTCGACCGAGATCGTCTGCCGCGGCGGCCGCCGCGTGTCGGCAGGGGCCGGTTCGACCTCCGGCGGGCGGGGGGGCTCGCCGCCGCGCTGGGCGGCGACCGTGGTCAGGAGGAGCAGGACGACGGGAAGGGTGCGGACGACAGTGCTCATGCGCCGGACAGACGGCGCCGGAGAGAGGTTTCGTCGCGCGGAGGCGAGAAAATGGCGCCGCCGGTGCGCCTGCCGTCACGCGGGAAGGCACGTCGACGCGAGCCGCGAAGGCACTGCAGGAAGTCCGCCGCGGAGTCCCGCCGCTGCCGGCGTGGCGTGCACCTCACCAGGCACGTATCCGGCGCCGCGCGTCCGCCACGAACGCGTGGGCGGTGCTCGACAGTGCGCGGCCTCGGACTTGCGCCGGCCACTCCAGCCGGCGCAGCACCGGCGGCCAGCGGCTCGTGCGCGCGTCCACCGCGACCCGGCCGAGGTCGAACGCGTGCGTGCGCGGGCTCGCGTGGTGCTCGGCGTGCAGGCCGTCGTTGAGGAACAACACGTCGTAGCGCCGTCCGCGGAAGCTGATCCCGTCCGCGGTGCCTCGGCGTGCTCGTGGTGGCCGTGCACCGCGCACAGGCAGAGGCCGAACGCGCGCCCGGGCGCGTACGCGCCGAGCAGGAAGTCGGGCGCAAGCGCGGCGAGCGCGCCCCACAGCACCAGTGCGAGTGCCGCTTCGGCGACGAGGCCGGCTTCGACGCGCAGGCGCCACGGCGTGCCGGCGTGGGCGCGAGGTGGCGCTGCCGCCACGGGCGCTGTGGCACGCCGAGCAGGAGGGTGAACCACGCGGACGCGAGGTCGTCGAGCGCGCGCCTGCGGAACCAGCGGCGGTGGACGAACTGGCGCCTGAGCGCGTTGGCGTTCCACCAGAAGAGCACGGCCACCGTCGCCGGGGACGGCAGCAGCACGAGCGCCGCGTGCACGCCGGTCAGCAGGAGCAGCCACGCGTCGCGCGGATCGCGGAACGGAGACGGCGGGTTCGCGGACGGCGGCACGCGGCCCCGACGCGCGCAGCCGGGGGAATGTCAGCGGCGGAAGGGGTGGCGCAGCCGCAGGCCCCGCGGCAGCAGGTCGCGGCGTGTGGCGCGCGGACGCATGCTCGATGCCCGCACGTGCCGGCAGGGACCTGCGTCTTCACCGGAGCGCGCCGCGTTCCCGCGCGGCTGCGCGCCGGCGGACACCTGCTACCGGTCCGCAGCCGTGGAGTTTGCGAGTTCTCGTGGCACCGCCGGTCAGCTCGCCGCGCGCACCATCTCGTGCAGGCGTTCGAGTCCCGTGCGCAGGTTGGCCATCGGCGGCCCGAACGAGAACCGCATCCATTGGCGGTACGGCGAAGGGCCCTGGCGGAGACGGCCGGGGTTCACGTCGAAGAACTCACCGGGCACGGTCAGCACCTTCCGCTCCAGCGCCCGGCGGAAGAACGTCATCGCGTCGTCGAGCGGCGGCGGCAACCGGCGCAGCGTGCCCCAGCAGTAGAAGGTGCCGCGCGGGCGGCACGCGAGTTCGATGCCCATCGCTTCGAGCGCTTCGACCATCGCGTTGCGCTTGCGGGTGAACTCGGCGCGCATCGCCCCGGTCTCCGCGTCGGCGCGCTCGGGCTCCAGCGCGACGAGCGCGGCGCGCTGCGCCCAGCGCGACGGGCCGCCGTCGAGCGCGCTCGCGGTGCGCGCGATCTGCTCGACCATCTCGCTCGGGCCGACCACCCAGCCGACCCGCCACCCCGGATAGCGGAAGCTCTTGGTCAGCCCGTCGACGAGCAGGACCGGATCGCGCTCGACGTCGTCGACGAACCGCGCCGCCGACACGGGGCCGTCGCCCGGCCGGCCGTCCGCGGTGTAGACGAAGTGGCTGTAGAACTCGTCCATCACCAGGGTCACGCGCCGGTCGCGCGCGGCCGCGACGATTGCGGCGAGGTCGTCGCCGTCGATCACGTTCCCGGTCGGATTGCACGGGTTGCTGACCACGAACGCGCCGAGCCCGTGCGCCTCGACCGCGCCGGCGAACGCTGCCGGCGTCAGCGCGAAACCGTCCTGCTCCCTGGTGCGGACCGGGACCGGCAGGACGCGCGCCATGTGCAGGTCGAGCATGTCCTCGTACGCGGTGTAGTCGGGGAGCTGGTAGCCGACGCTGACCGCGCCGAGCGCCGCCATCGCGCGCGACAGGGCGAGGCGGCCGCCCTGCGCGATCGCGACGTTGTGCGGCCCGTACTGCGAGCGCCGGTCCTTGCGGAACAGGCGGTTGTAGTGCGCCGCGACCGCGGCACGCAGCTCGTCGATCCCCTCGAGCGGCCCGTACGCATGGTCCTCGGGGCG
>DATGPD010000435.1:0-3199 GCA_035305285.1 Planctomycetota bacterium | reverse complement strand
TTGCTGCGCGCGAGCTTCACGTCGGCGATCTGCGCCGGCCGCAGCACGAGCTTCTGCAGCGCGGCGTAGTAGGAGCGCTCGCCGGTGGCCTGCTCCAGCACGCGCCCGAGCACGCAGTAGCCGAAGTTCGAGTACGCCGCGCGTTCCCCCGGCGCGCTCTGCAGCGGCTTGGTCAGCATCCACGCGATCAGGTCGCGCGGCGTCGGGTCGCGGTCGATCTGCAGCTCGCGTCCGGCCTCGGCGACGCGGAACACCGGGTCGAACGTCACCGCGCGGTCCCAGCCGGCGCGGTGTTCGAGCAGGTGGCGGACGGTGATCTCCGCGACGCGCGGGTCGGCGGGCGCGCGGCCGCGCGGCCCGGTCACGCCGATCAGCGCGAACGCCTTCGCGTCGAGGTCGAGCAACCCGCGGGCGGCGGCGGACCTGACCGCGGCGGCGGTCAGCGGCTTGGTGATGCTCGCGATCCGGAAGAGCGCGTCGGGCGGCGTCGGCGCGATCCTGCCGCAGTCACGGAAGCCGAGGCCGCGGCTGCACAGCAGCGCGCCGTCGCGCGACACCGCGAAGGTCGCCGCGGTCGCGCCGACCTTCGCCATCGCGGCGGCCACCGCCGACTCCAGCGCCTCGAACGCGGCGACCTTCTTGCCGGTCGAAGGCGGCGCGGGCGGCTGCTGTGCCGGGCCGGCGGTGGCGAGCAGCGCTGGGGCGACGCCGCGCAGCCACGATCCGGGGCGGGCGGGCGCGCGCCTCCGTGCACGACTCAGCCCTGGCGCGCGCCGCGCTGCCCCCAGGGTCCGGTGATCGCGAGGGTCAGGCCCGGGCGCTGCACGTTCACGAACATCGTGGAGCCGTCCGGCGAGAACACGACGCCGGCGATCTCGTGGTCGCTCGCGACGTGCTCCGCGATCCGGTAGGCGCGACCTTCCGTCGTGATGCCGACGACGCAGTCGTGCCCGCTGCCGTCCTCGCACACCACGAGGTCGCCCCAGGGCGCGACGGTGATGTTGTCGCCACAGTCGAGGACCTCCGCACCCGGCGACTCGAAGAACAGCTCCAGCCTGGTCGCCGCCGCCGCACCGTCGCCCGGCTGCTCGGCAGGGTCGGGCCGCAGCCGCCACACCTGACCCTTGCCCGCGGCGCCGCCCGTCGTGCACATGAACCACACCGACCCGTCGGCGTACGCCATCCCTTCGGCGCGCACGAAGCGCGCCGCGCCCTTGCTGAAGCCCTGGTAGCGCAGGTCGTCGCGCGGCGACGCGGGCTCCTCCAGATCGACCCAGCGCACCGCGAGCTCCTCGCCGAGAGCGATCGCGCGTTCTTTGCGGTTGCCGGTCTCGGCGCTCTTGCGGTCGGCAAGCGCGAGTGCCTGCAGACGGCCGCCGGCGGCGAGCTTGCCCGGCTGGTCGGGGAGGAAGCGGTAGAGCAGGCCGTCCTCGCGGTCCTCGGTCAGGTAGACGAACCCGGTGCGCGGGTCGACCGCGATGGCTTCGTGGTTGCACCGGCCCATCGCGACGAGCGGCACCGGCTCGACGAGGCCACCGTCGGCGCGCGCCGGCACCTCGAAGCAGAACCCGTGGTCGCGCTCGATCGAGTCGGTCGCGCGCACGTCGGACTCTTCGCACGAGATCCAGCTGCCCCAGGGGGTCACGCCGCCGGCGCAGTTGCGCAGCGTTCCGGCGAGGCTCAGCCAGTGACGCTCCAGGGTCTGGGTGCGCGTGTCGAACACCAGCGTCGTCGTCCCGCCGAGCGGCGGCGCGACGCCGCGCCCCGCGTCGTACAGGCGCTCGCGCAGGCCGGAATGCAGTTTCTCGCAGCCGTCGCCGAACGCGCCCTCGACCAGCAGGGTCAGCTCGTGGTTGCGCACCAGGATCGTCCTCCCGTCCGGCCCGGGGAACGCGCCCATGCAGTCGTGCGCACCCGGCACGAGCAGGCCGTCGCTCATCGTCTCGCCGGTGCGCGACAGCACCTTGTAGCTGAACCCGCGCGGCAGCCGGACCAGCCCCGCGGGGTCGTCGACCAGCGGGCCGAACCCGGCGTCGTCCGCGAGCATCGACGCGAGCGGTGTCCGCTGCAGCATCCGCACGACCCCGTACCCCGCGCCCGCGGCAGTGAGTGCGAGCAGGCTCCGTCGCGACAGCATGTGCGGGATCATGACGTGCCCGCCCGCCGGCGAGAAGCGCCCGCGCGGTCAGGGCGAGAGCCCTTCGGCGGCACGGGCGCGCTGCGCCCGGTACGCACCCGGCGGGTGGTACAGCGTGCTCGCCCAGCGGCGGAAGTCCATCCGTCCGTGCCAGCGGCCGTACATTTCGAGCACGCGGTCGAGGCGGTTCGTGCCCCAGCCGGTGTGGCCGTAGGCGAGCGCCAACTCGCGCCGCGCGCGGTCGAGGTCACCGGTGCGCTGCAGCACGTAGATCGCGGCTGCGAGCCCGGTGCGGTCGGCGCCCGCCCGGCAGTGGACGAGCGCGGGATACTCGATGGAGGCGAACGCGTCCCAGAGCTGCACGAGCTGCTCGCGCGTGGGGTAGGCGCGCGCCGACATGGGGATGCGCACGACCTCCACGTCGGCGTGTTCGAGGATCGCCCGGCTCTCCTCGTCCGGGTCGGTACCGCGGAGCTGCACGATGGTGCGCAGCTCGTGTTCGGGCACCCAGGCGCGCAAACACTCGGCATCCGGCTGCGCCGAGCGATAGAGCCGCCCGGGTTCCACGGCGTGGAAGTTGGTGCACGCCGCGGCGCAGCCGGCCAGGAGGAGGACAGAGGTCGAGCGGACGCGCCCCATGCCGGGATCGTCGCCCGCGACGGCTGCCCTGCAACCGCGTGATCGCGGATCGCGCGCACCAGCGGGTCGGCCCGCTGCCCGGAAGGAATGCCGCGTGCGCGCGCCCGCGGGACGCGCTACTGCTTTCGCGATGGTGAAGCGCTGCCCCTGGTGCGGCGAAGACCCGCTCTATGTCGCCTACCACGACCGCGAGTGGGGCGTGCCGACGTACGACGAGCGCGCGCTGTTCGAGCTGCTGAACCTCGAGGGCGCGCAGGCCGGATTGAGCTGGATCACGATCCTGCGCAAGCGCGAGGGCTACCGGCGCGCGTTCGCCGACTTCGACCCGGCCGCGATCGCGCGCTTCCGGCCGTCGCGCATCGAGCGCCTGCTCGCCGACCCCGGGATCGTGCGCATGCGCAGCAAGATCGAGGCGGTCGTCGA
>DATGPD010000434.1:0-3692 GCA_035305285.1 Planctomycetota bacterium | reverse complement strand
TACGAGTACCTCGTGTTCGACGGCCGCAGCCACGTGTCGCCTGCCGCGGTGCCGAGCCTGCGCGACCGGACGCTGACGATCGGCGGCTACAGCAAGACCTTCTCGATCACCGGCTGGCGGATCGGCTACGTCGCCGGCCCGGCAGCGACGGTGAACGCGATCGGCGTCGTGTTCGACCAGATGAACGTGTGTGCGGCGCGTCCGATGCAGCGCGGCGTCGAGCGCGCCCTGCGCGAGCTGCCCGACTCCTTCTACGCCGACCTGCGCGCGACCTACGAGCACAAGCGCGACACGTTCTGCGCCGCGCTCGCCGACGCCGGATTCGAGTTCGTGCGCCCCGAGGGCGCGTACTACGTGCTCGCCGACTACCGGCGCGTGTTCGGCGACAAGGACCCGCACGCCGCGGTGCTCGAGATGATCGAGCGCGTCAGGATCAACGGCGTCCCCGGGCACGTGTTCGTCGACGACCCGCAGGGCGTGCGGACCATCCGCTTCAACTTCGCGGTGCGTCCGCCGGTGCTCGAGGAGGCCTGCCGCCGCCTGCGCTCGCTGGCGCGGTGACGGTGCGTTGCATGCGTCGGGCGGCGGGTGCGCGGCGCCCGATGCTGCGCCCCGCGCCGGCGCCCCGACCGGAACCGCGGTGCGGCGCTGCCTACTTGCGCAGCAGCTCGATCGCCTTCTCCAGCGCGGCGACGCGCTCCTCCAGGGCGACGAAGCGGTCCGGCGGCACGCGCGGGACACCCGGCGCCTGGTCCAGCGCGGCGACCAGTTCCAGCGCGCGCGCGACGTCCTCTGCCATGCCGGAGAGCAGCAGCGTCCGGTCGCTCCCCGCGCCGATGGTGGTCGCGTGGCTCACCCCGGCCAGGAACGGGCGCAGCGACTGCGCGACCATCCCGGCGGGCGCGTTCGCGAGGTCCACGCGCGTCGTGACGAACACGCGCACCGCGCGCATCCGCCGCACCTCGTCCGGAGGGAGCACGAGGGCGCGCGCCATCGCTTCGCCGGCCTTCGCACCGCGCAGCGAGACGAACTCCCACAAGCCGCGCTCGCGGTCGAGCGGCACCGCCACGAGGCCGTTGGCGTACGCCAGCTGGCTGACGACCGCCTCGCAGCCTTCCTCGTCGAGGTCGAGCCGGCGCTGCAGCGTGACCTTCGGTTCGGGGGAAGGCAGCTCGGCGGGCGAGAGCAGGTAGTTGCGCCCGAGGAAACGCGCCGAAGCCGCGATCACCCTGACCAGGTCGTGCTCGCCGGCTTCGAGCACGAAGCGGTCGTGCGCCGGCGCGGCAGGATCCTGCGGCGAGGCGGCCAACAAGGTGGCGACGGCGGCGAGCGCGAGCGGACGGCGGAACCGGACGGTCATGGCGTTCTCCTCTGCACGGCAGCGGTCCGTCGCAAGGAGCGCGGTCGGGCGCGTGCCGGCCAGGCCGCCACGTGCCGTTCCTCGCCGGCTTCGCGGCCGGAGCTGCCGCTGCCTTGCAACGGGCAGGTAGACCCTGTGGCGCACTCGTTTCTTCCGCCGGGCCGCGCTCGGTCGTTGCCGGTGCGCGTGCACCGTTCGATGATCCGCAACGTCTCCGCGCCTCGTCTGCCGTGCCGCCGACTCGGTCGGGCGTCTTGCCGTGACCGTCCTCCGTGCCGTCGTCTGCCTGCTCGCCCTGGGGGTCGTCGTCTCGACGGCGCTCGCGGTCGCCGTCTGGCATGCGGTGCTGCCGACCTACGATCACTGGGTGACGGTCGACCTCGCCGAACGAGCGGCCACCGGGCAGGCAGGCTTCGCGGATCTCTGGGCGCAGCACAACGAGCACCGTCTGGTGCTGCCCCGGCTGCTGTTCCTGCTCGACTACTTCGCGTTCGCCGGCCGCGGGCGATCGCTGCTGGTGATGACCGCGCTGGTTCAGCTCGCGCACGTGGCGCTCCTGTGGCGGCTGGTCGTCGGGGCCTCACCCGCCGCGCGCGCGCGGCCGTGGTCGACGCTCGCCGTGATCGCCGCGCTGCTCGGTTCGGCGGCGCAGATGTTCAACCTGATCGAGCCGTTCCAGGTCCAGTTCATCCTGGTGCACGTCGCCGCGACCGCGGCCTTCGCCGCCGCCGCGCGCGGCGCGGACGCGCCGCGCGCCGGCTGGTGGGCCGTCGCGCTCGGTGCGGCGGCGGCATCGGCGCTGAGCATGGCCAACGGCGTGCTCGTCCTGCCCCTGGTCTTCGCGTGCGCGTGGCTTGCCGGAGCACCTGCCGCCGTGCGGCGCGGCGTCGGCCTCGCCGCCGTCGCGTTCGTCGTCTGCTGGCTGTGGGGGTACGAGCGGATGACCGACGAGACGTTCGATCCGACGCGCAACGCGGCCCGACCCTGGCGCATCGTCGCCTACCTCGCGTGCTGGGTCGGCAGTCCGGTGCGCTGGATCGACGCGACGGCAAGCCCGCTCGTGGGTGGCGTCGCGGGCGCGGCGGCACTCGCCGCCTTCGCCGCGCTCGCCTTGCCGATCCTGCGCAGCGGTGCGCGCGGCGACCGCGCCGTCCGGGCACTCGTCTGGACCGGCGTGTTCCTCCTCACCACCGGGCTGGTCACCGCGGTGGGCAGGAGCGGCTACGCGAACCTCGCGCAGGCGCAGGTCAGCCGCTACGCGACGCCGTGCCACGTGTTCTGGGTCGTGCTGTGCGCGCTGGCCGCCGGCCACGCGCGCCGGGGCGTGCGCGCGGCGGGCACGGCGCTCGCGTTCGTGCTCGTGGGGCTGCTCGCCGCGCAGCAGCCGGCGTACCTCGCGCAGTGCCGCGCGCGGCACGAGCGTCTGCAACTCGCCGAGGCCGGCGTCCTCTGCGGCGTGCGCGACGAGTCGGTGCTGGCCCCCGACCAGATCCCGTCGTTCGTGCCGGCGATCTACGGGCAGTGGCTCGCGACCCTGCAGCATCGGCGCTGGTCGGTGTTCGCCCTGCCCGAGGCGGAGCTGGTGGGCGTTCCCGTCGGTGCGCGCCTCGCTCCCGCCGCCGTCCCCGGGGTGTGCGCGGAGCTGCTCGCGAGCGAGCCGCTGCCGCAGAACGCCGGCGCCGCGTGCCGGGTGCGCCTGCGCGCGGCCGATCCGGCGAGCGCGCGCGCGCCGCGGCTCGTGCTGCTCGCGGGCGCGGACGAGGTCGTCGTCGGGCTCGCGCGCCGGATCGCGGGCAGGGCACGCGCCGACGGAAGCGCCGAGTTCGCCGGCTACGCGGTGGGGTCGGCGGTGCGGCCGGTGCTTTCGGTCTGGCTCGTGCTCGACGACGGCCGTGCCTGCCGCACCCCGCTCACCCTGCCGCTGCACGGCGAGCCGGCCGGCGGGGAGGTGCTCGGCGGTGCGCACTTCCGCGTCGTGGAGGCCGCGCCCGTCGTCCCGCGGGACGAGCCTGCGCTGCCGTTCCCGATCGCGGCGCCGCACGCGACGACCGCCGAACTCTACGGACGCATCGACGTCGGCCCGCTGCCGAGCGCGGGCGGCCGCTTCGCGCTGCCGTTCCGCACGGGGCCGTGCAACTGGTCACTGTCGCTGCACCTCGTCGACCTGGGCAGCCTGCAGCCCCTGGCGAGCGTCGACGCGCCGCAGACGTTCGGCCAGTGGTCGGTCTGGGTGGTCGACGTGCCGCCGCGCCCGCTGGCCGTTCTCGGCTTCGTCGCCGTCGACCGCGGCGTGCGCCCGGGGCAATGGATCGAGATCGCGCGTCCTCTCGCC
>DATGPD010000433.1:0-2831 GCA_035305285.1 Planctomycetota bacterium | reverse complement strand
CGAGTCCGGCGCACGCCCACGTCGCGGCGAGCAGGAACGTCGTCGCATGCCAGGTCGCCGCGGCGGCCGCGGCGGCGAGGCCCGCGAGCGCCGCTGCCCCGGGAGTGCGCCGGCGCAGCGCGCGCGCCGCGAGCCAGAGGTGCGCCGCGAACAGCGTCAGGCTCAGGTCCTCGTTCATCAACACGAGCCCGAGCGTGCGGTACGCGGCTGGCGTCGCGGCGTAGAGCCACGCGGCGAGCACCGCGGCGGTCCGGCTGCCCGAGACTTCGCGCGCGAGGCCGTACACGCCGAGCGTCGCGAGGCTCGCGACGATCGACATGACGATGATGCACAGGCGGTGCAGAGGCACGTGCGGCAGGGCGAAGTGCGCCTGCGCGAGCAGCAGCTCGTGACCGATCGTGAACCGCGCCCAGCAGTCGACGAGGTGGGGGTGCTCGACCCGGGGGTCGGCGGAGAACTCGGGACCCGGCCAGCCGCCGTCGGCGATCACGCGCTGGAGCAGGTACCACAGCGTGCCCGGGTCGGCGCGCAGGAGGCCGTCCGGACTGCCGTCGAACCAACCGGTCGCGAACGCGACCCCGATCCGCATGGCAGCGCTCGCCGCGGCTGCGAGCAGCACCGCGCAGAGGACCAGGGCGGCCGGCACGATGCGCCGCGCGCGCAGGTTCGGGTCAGTGGACGGCTCGACGAGCGCGGCGCTGGCGTTCGGCGTACGCACGACGCGAGCGTAGCAGGTCGGCTCGACGGGCCGTCGCAGCCTTGCGCGCGGCACCGCCGGGCGGCGGCGCGCGGTCGATCCGGCCGCGCGCCTACTGCAGCACGACGCTGGCCGCGGCGGCCGCGAGTTCCTGCAGTTCGGGATCGAACGTGCCGACCGCGGCGATGCGCACCATGCGCGCGCCGGCGCCGGTGCGCGCCAGGAGCGCGGCGGAGAACGTCGTGAAGAACGCGTGCACCTCGGCGCTGCTGCCCGACACGATCGAGTACGCGCCGCGGTTGCCGAGCGGGGTGAGCACCGGCGTCGGCTCGTTCTGCAGCACCCGCGTCATGAAGCCGTCCGCGACGGCCTTGACCGACGCCTGGGAGACGTCGAACGCGACGGCGCTGCCGCCGGCGGTGGGGACGACCGCCACGTCCGGCGACCACTGGCAGACGAGCACGCTGGCGGAGTTCGCGTGGTCGACCACCGTGAGCGCGCGGAAGTCGTCGTCCAGCGGCACGCCGACCGGCTTGACGAACCCGACCGCGCGCACGCGCGCGCCGACCTCGATGCCTTCCAGGTCGATCTCGGTGACGTCGACGCGGTACGCGTCGGGATCGGCCTCCGCGACGCCGCCGACCGTGAAGTCGAACTCCGCGACCGGGTGCTGGTCGAAGCGCGTCACCTCGAGCACCAGCGTGGTGGTGCCCGACACGTCGGTCACGAACCCGAACACCGCCGTCGGCAGCATCCGCACGACACCCTCGTGCTGCGCGGTGGCGTCCATCGTGGTCCCGGCGAGATCGCCGAACACCATCACCCGCTGGCCGACGTTGAGGTCGTCGGTGCCGTGCAGCGAACCGAAGCCGCGCTGCAGCACCTTGGTGTCGGCGCGGCTGACCTGGACCGCATGGCCCGTGTGGAAGCGGCGCGTGCCGGTACCCGTGTCGAACGACTGGCCGACCACGGTGAGGGTCGCGTCGCCGCCCGCGGCGCCGTCGCGCGCGACGATGTGGCCGAGGATCCAGTCCTGGCCGTTGCCGGGCACGCCCGCGCCGGTCTCGACCGCGGCCGCGACCAGCACGCGCGAGCTCTGTTCGACGGTGCCCTGCACGAACACGCGCGGCGCCGCGCCGGCGCGCAGCGCCAGCGCGCCGAGCCCCGCGTCGCCGAAGCTGACCACGCCGTCGATCTGGAACAGCGTGGTGGTCGTCGTGCGCACGGTGTACGGCGCGAGCACGGTCCCGTCCCGGGTGAGCGTCTGCACGAGGAAGGTGCGGCCGTCGAGGTCGACCGTGCCGAGCGCGCCCTGCGCGCGCACCGGCTTGGGGTGCGTCGGATCGACGACCGCGGTCACCGCCGGCGTGAAGGTCACCCGGTTGGCGCCCGCGTCGACGGCGAGCGACTGGTTCAGGTCGAGGTCGAGGGTCCAGAGGTGGTTGCGCCGCGCGACGAGGTGGGGGCGCGAGCCGGTCGCGAACGTCACCGCGACGTCGACCGTGCCGGTCAGCGGCGCGCCCGCGGCGTCGACGACCGAGGCGTTCGTCGTCTGCCCCTGCAGGTAGACGACGGCGTTCGCGAAGTCGAGCGTCAGGGTCGCTCCGGAGTAGAAGCCGGCCGGGATGACGCGGCCGGTGATCAGCTCGGACAGCTCGGCGAGCTGGGCGAAGTCGACGCGGACGGGCTGGTCGAGCGTGGCCACCGCCGAGCCGTCCGCGCGGCGGAGTTCGACGCCGGTGACGTCGACCTCGAACACCGCCAGTTCGTCGCTCGCGGCGTCGGTCAGCAGCAGGGTCACCTCGGCTTCGCCGCCCCCGCTGCCCGACGAGCACCCTGCGAGGACCAGACCGGCGACGAGGAACGACGAACGGAAGGGGCTGCGCATGCGGGGCTCCGAGACGTCGGAGCCATCGACACATCGCGTTCCGGACTTGAGACGAGCGCCGCGGACGCGCGGCGCCGGAGCCCCTCCGCTCCGGGCTCGCCGGAGGCCGGGGACTGCAAGCCTGCCGGCGCGGATCAGCGCTGCGGCGAGCCGCGCCGCGCGGCGAGCCAGGCCTCCCAGGTCCCGGGGCGGCTGCCGGGGTCGGCGCCTTCGAGCTTGGCGATGGCGCGTCGGAACGCCACGACG
>DATGPD010000432.1:0-11210 GCA_035305285.1 Planctomycetota bacterium | reverse complement strand
GGCGATCGCTCCCGACCGGGAACACGAACGTCAGCAGGTCGGCGTTCGTGCGCAGCGGGCACACCGGCATCGGCAACTCGATCGGCGCCGTGCCGAGTGCGTAGATCGCGAACCCGCCGGCCGGCGCGTCCATGACCGCGTGCTCGAACGACGGGTTGGGGATCGCCGGCAGGCCGCCACCGTAGGTGTGGATCGGCGTGCCCGCCTGGCGGGAACAGATCGACCCGTAGAACGCGATGTTCGCGCTCGGCTTGGCGAACAGGGTCAACACCGGCGGCTGCGCCGACGTGTGGCCGTGGGCCCGGATCAGGTCGGTCGTCCGGTTGCGGTTGGTCTCGTACTCGAAGCGCAGCCGGAACAGGATCGGGTCGTTCGGATGCCGCATGATGTAGTCGAGGCCCTCCGGTTTGAGCCCGCCCTCCATGACGGAGTCGCCGAAGTCGTGCGCCGGATCGAGCTGCGCCGCGTTCCACTGCAGCACCGCGAAGTTGTGCGGCGAGACGATGTCGACGTGGAGCCGGCCGGCCCAGCCGACGCCGTTCCGCCGCTTCTCGAACGGATTGGTGCCCTGGATGTCGCGCAGGCTCAGCTGCAGGTGCCCGGACAGGATCTGCTGCCCGTCGACTCCGAACGGCGGAAAGCCGACCAGCGCCTGTTCGAACGACACGCCGTCGGACAAGTCGCCCATCGCGATCTCTCCCGTGGTGTGCTGCGTCGTGCCGTCACGCAGGCAGGAGCTGGTGACCGCGGTCAAGCGGTACTGGCTCGTCCCCGGGAAGACCCGCACGGACTGCTCGGCGCGCGTCTCCCACGTCGTCGTGCCGGGCAGCTGGCGCTGGGCTTCCACCCGGTAGTCGCCGGCGATCGTGGCGACGAACGAGTGCACGCCGCGCGTCCCCGGCACCATGTGCACGGTGGCATTGCCGTACGGATCGGTCACGCGCAGGCGGAGCAGGCCGCGGCCGCCGTCACCGATGCAGTCGGCCCACACGGTCTGGCCGACGACCGTCGTGAGCGTCTCGTCGGCCGGGTCCCACAGCCACGGCCGGGTCGCGGTGAGGCGCACGTCGAACACGTCGATGGGCTCGCCGTACGGCCCCGAGGAGTCCTGCGGGCGGTAGCTCGGCGCGGGCGTCGCCCACATGTCTTCGCCGGTGCCCGGCTCCTGGAACCACGGGCACACGAACGTGCCCCAGCTCAGCGTGTCGCCGCTGCCGCCCTCGTAGCGCGAGATCCGGCTGCGCCCGGTGTCGGTGCGGCGCAGGGGCGAGAACTCGCGCGGGCGGAAGTCGCGGTTGAACTGGCCGGAGAACACGCCGAAGTGCAGGTGCGGTCCGGTCGACGCGCCCGAGCTGCCCATGAATCCGAGCAGCGTGCCGCGCGGCACCCACGTGCCGGGCGGGAAGCGGAAGGTCGTGCCCGCCATCAAGTGCGCGTACTGGGTGACGAAGCCGTTCTCGTGCAGCAGGTACACGAAGTTCCCGCTGCCGTCGCACAACGACTCGGTGCAGGGCGTGTAGAGCTGGAACGAGTCGTCCGTTCCGCCCATGTGGTCGTAGACGCCGTCGCGGCTGAGGACCACGCGACCGTCGGCGGCGGCGCGGATCTCGATCGCGTGCTCCTTCACCGCGCGCCACGAGTGCGCGCCGATGTCGGTGCCGTTGTGCCCCTGACCGACGCCCTTCCAATCGGAGCCCTCGTTCCGCTCGTACTCGTCGAGCGTGGCGAGCCTCGTGTAGTTGCTGATGTCCGGGCCGCGGTAGACCGGCTGGTTGCCGTAGCTCGCGCGCACCGCCGGATTCGCGCGGATCGGGTAGTCGAGGGGCAGATCCTGCCATCGGCCGGAGGGTCGCTCGATCCGCCACGAGCCGACGACATCCATGCCGCGCTCGTTGCGGTAGTCCGGCTCGTCGCCGAGCACGACGACCGGCGTGCCCTGGTAGCCGACCTGCGGGTAGAAGCGCACGACGCAGCCGGCGTCCAGCGGGTCGGCGATGATGCGCACCGACCCGAACGTCGTCTGCGACGGCAGCGAGCGCGACGTCCCGACGTAGTCGCGGAACAGGAGCGTGCCGGTGAAGTTGGCGAGGCTCCAGATCTCGACCACCGGACGCTCGACGACGCGCAGCGAAGACGCCTGGTCGTTCCAGTGGTAGCGCGCGTTGAACGCCCGCAGGTCGGTCTCGTCGCTGCCGACGATGAACCGTTCGCCCCCGTAGTCCCGGCCCATGTACAGGATGACGTCGTAGCGCGGATCGAGGATTCGCACCGAGGAGATGGCGTTGTCGAACCCCACCGCGGCGAGGTCGGGGTTGGCGTAGCCGCCGGACAGCGGCAGGGACGCGCCGGTGAACTGGATGTCGCGGTACACGACGGCCGCCTGTGCGGCGACCACGCCGTGCACCGCGAGTACCGCGGCGACGACCAAGGTCTTGGAAAGCCGGAAACCGGTGACGTGCATGGCAACTCCTTTGGCCCGGCCCCCGATGGCGCGCCGGCGGGCGCGCCGCCCGCTCCGGCGCAGCGATCACGGCCGCGGCGGTCGAGAGGTCCGAGTTGCGGCCCGCCTGCGGTGTCCCAGGAAATGTCCGGGACCCTCGGGTGGCGGCGAGCGCGCGACCGCCGCGCGGCCCGTTTACCGCCGTCCGCCGACGGGTAGAAACGGCGCCCCTTTTTCTCCACCCGGCCGCGGGCTGCGGCCTCCCCTCGATGAGCAACTTCGAACAGATTCCGAGCGACGGCGTGCCGATCAAGGCCTGGGTCCGCGGCGTTCCCGCCGACCCCAAGGCGATCGAGCAGCTCCGCAACGTCGCGCGGCTCCCGTTCGTGTTCCGCTGGGTGGCGGCGATGCCCGACGTGCACTGGGGCATCGGCGCGACGGTGGGCAGCGTGATCCCGACGCGCAAGGCGATCATCCCGGCCGCGGTCGGGGTCGACATCGGCTGCGGGATGGTCGCGGCGCGCACCACGCTGCGCGCGGTCGACCTGCCCGACGACCTGCGCGCGCTGCGCACGGCGATCGAGAAGGCCGTGCCGCACGGGCGTACGGACAACGGTGGGCGCAACGACCGCGGCGCGTGGCGCGACCCTCCGGCGCGGCAGGAGGACGTCTGGAAGCGACTCCGCGCCGACTACGAGCGGATCTGCGCGAAGCACCCGAAGCTGGACCGCGGCAAGCACGTCGAGCACCTCGGCACGCTCGGCACCGGCAACCACTTCATCGAGCTGTGCCTCGACGAGGTCGACCGCGTGTGGATCCTGCTGCACTCCGGCTCGCGCGGCGTCGGCAACCGGATCGGCACCTACTTCATCGAGTTGGCGAAGCGCGACATGAGCCGGCACATCGCCAACCTGCCGGACCGCGACCTCGCCTACTTCGAGGAAGGCGCCGAGCACTTCGACGACTACGTGTTCGCCGTCGGCTGGGCGCAGCGCTACGCGAAGGTCAACCGCGAGTTGATGCTGGAGCAGATCGTCGAGGCGCTGCAGCGCTGCGGCAAGCTGCCGAAGTTCCGCGCGGCCGAAGAGGCGGTCAACTGCCACCACAACTACGTCGAGCGCGAGACGCACTTCGGCGAGGAAGTGTTCGTCACGCGCAAGGGTGCGGTCAGCGCGCGGCAGGGCCAGCTCGGGATCATCCCGGGATCGATGGGCGCGCGCAGCTACATCGTGCGCGGCAAGGGCAACCCTGACAGCTTCATGTCGTGCAGCCACGGCGCCGGACGCGCCGTGTCGCGCACCCAGGCGCAACGGCAGTTCACGCTGGAGCAGCACATCGCCGCGACCGCGCACGTCGAGTGCCGCAAGGACGCGGGCGTGCTCGACGAGACGCCGGCGGCCTACAAGGACATCGACGCCGTGATGATGGCCCAGCAGGACCTGGTGGAAGTCGTGCACACGCTGCGCCAGGTCGTGTGCGTCAAGGGCTGAACAGGGACGTGCGCGGACGCCGGCCGGCAGATCAGCCGTCCTCGTCTTCCTGGCCCGGCGTCGGTTCGTACAGCTCCTCGGCGCTCATCGAGCGCTGCTTGCCCTTGTTCTCCTCCATCTGCGCGAGGCTCTCGAACACGTCGCGCACGCGCGGCGGCAGCATCGAGGACGCCAGCGCGCGGTACGCCTCGACGATCGCGGCGTCGAAGGCGGTCGCCTTTGCGATCACCCGCTCGATGTCCTCGTTCGGGTCGACCTCGGTGTCCTCCAGCACCTCGGCGACCCTTTCGAGCGGGACGTACTGCATCCAGGTCTCGCGCACCGTGGCGTCCGCAGCGCTGCCCCAGTGCTCCGCGGTGCTGGCGAGCGCCTTCTCCTGCGTCGCCATCCGCTCCAGCAACATCCGCAGGCGGTCGTCGCTCTGCCAGTACGCGCTCTGCCGGTAGTGACGCTGGAACGCGCGGTGGATCGCGCGCACCCGGTCGAGGAACTCGCCGACGCGAAGGTAAGCCATGGCGCGCGGGAGCCGGCAAGGCGCGTGCCGACGCCCGCGCGCGCGACGCTCACTCCTCGCCGTACAGCGCGTGGAACACGAGCTTGAAGCTCGCGATCGGCTGACCGCGGTAGATCACATCGGCGCCGTACAGGATCACGCGGCCCGCGCCGACCGGGCACTCGACGACCGCGCCCTTCCCGTCCAGGTGCTCGATGCCGAGCGCCCAGCCGGACAGCAGCTCGGCGCGCTCGCCGTAGCTCGCGACCACGCGCGCGCGGTCGCCGGCATCCGCCGCCGGGATGATCGCCTCGCTTCGCCGGAACACGCCGGCAATGCGCTCCGGCATGCCGGCCGCGAGCGGGTGGGAACGGTCCACGTGCAACGCGACCAGCGAGCCCGGGATGAAGAAGTCGCGCGCGCCGAGCGCGCGCCGCTCACTGCCCTCGCCGCGGTACAGACCGACGGTCACCGGCAGGTCGAAGTGCCGCGCGGCACGCTGCGCCTGGTTGGCGAACACGAGGAGGGTGCCGCCCTGCTCGACGAACGCGCGCAGGTTCGCGACGCCGCGCTCGCGGCTGATGCGCACGATGCGGCCGCGCTGCTTGCTCCAGTCCTCGAACGGCGGCATCGCGGCGAGGACCTTGTCCGCCAGCTCGGCGGTGGCCGCGCTCGCCGTCGGCGCCGCGTCGCTCGCGCCGGCTGCGCGCGGGCGCGACTGCGCGTCGCCGGCCGGCGAGGTCGACGGCAGCCCGGTGGCGAACAGCAGCACGTCGAAGCGCGCGCGCAGGTCGCCGGCCTCGACCGCGTCGCCGAACACGGGCTCGTGCGGGAACTCGAACTGGTCGAGGACCCACTGGGTCCACCCCGTCTCCATGTTGCCGCCCCACACGTCGAACACGCCGATGCGCAGCGGGCGCAGGCGCCGCTCGCTCACCGGCCCTGGCGTGGGCAGGAGCGGCAGGCGCAGCTCCGCGGCGATCGCCTCGGCGCGTTCCCCGGCCGCGCCCGGGGTCCGCTCGACGACGAACGCGTCGCGCGCGCGGCGCACGACGGCGCCGGCGCGCAGCAACCGGTTGACCGCGAGGAACGCGTCGCTGTCGGACGCGGGCAACGCGGTGCCGGCCGGCGCGACCGGCGGCAGCTCGATCTCGCCGACCGGGACGAAGCTGCCTTCGAGCGCGTCGAGCACGCGGGTGAAGCGCACGCCGGTCTGCAGCGCGAACGTCCAGCCCGCGCTGTCGTACGGCCGGATCGGCTCGCCGTCGGGACCGATGTCGTCGGGATGCCACTGCGGCTCGAACATGTCGAGCACGTGCGGCCGGAACGCCTGGTCGCAGCGCACGACGAAGGTCCCCGGCGGGAAGATCTGCCCGGCGGCGGTGAACTCCTCGGTGGCGCGGTGCACGTCGACGCCGGTGCGCCGCAGGGCGATGAGGAAGCGGCGCAGCGCGCCGCGGTCGGGCTGGTCGACCGGCAACACGTAGGCACGCGGGTCGCGCAGCTCGGGATCGGAGAACACGGCTTCCGCCGCCGCGTCGGCGTCGCGCACGCGGCCGCGTCCGACGCGCCGCGGAGCGTCGCCGCCGTCGTTCGCCGCGGTGACGCTCCTCTCGTCCGCAGCCGCGGGCCGGCGTGCGTCGCGCGCGGCTGCCTGCGCCAGTGCGAGGAGGCGCGGCGTCGGCGTCCAGTGGTCGCGGCTCCCGCGCTCGATCGACGCGACCGCCATGCGCCCGAAGTTGGTCAGCAGCCGCGTGCGGTAGCGCGCGGCGGTGTCGAGGATCGCGAAGTTCGCGGTCTGCAGGTACTCGATCGTGTCGCGCGCATGCCACATCCGCGTCGCCACCGGCATCGGGTAGTCGCCGTTCCCCAGCCGGCGGTCGATGCCTTGGCGCAGCTCGGTGGGCTCGGGGTGACCGAACGCCTCGGTCAGGATCCCGATCATGTTGTGGAAGCAGGTCGTCGTGCGCAGCCCGCCGTTCCACCACATCGAGTACGGCGCGCCGGTGCGCGAGATGACGCCCGCCTTGCCCTCCCAGGCGAAGCGCGCGTTCATGTTCGCGGCGATGAACTCGATGCCGCGCACCACCAGCGGGTCGACGTAGTAGTTGTACGGGTCGCGGAACGGCGGCGTGTAGATCACCGTGCCGCGCGGCGCGGTCTGGTGGTGGTTGTAGACGATCTGCGGGAACCACTCGTGGTAGAAGACCCGCGTCACCGCGAGCGTCTCCGCGGTGTTCACCGCGTAGTGGTCGCGGTTGTTGTCGTGCCCGCAGTAGCGCTGGTAGAGCACCGGGAGGTTCCCGACCCTGCCGCTCGCCATGTAGGCGCGCGCGACCATCTCCATCCCGTCGGGGTTGACGGGGCAGGCGAGCAGGACGACCTCGTCGAGGATCCGCCGAATCTCCGCGCTGTCCCCGCTGACCATGCGCCACACCAGTTCCAGCACGTTCTGCCCGGCGATCGCCTCGGTCGCGTGCAGGCCGGCGTCGATCCACACGACGGCGCGGCCCTGCTCGGCGAGCGCCGCGATCTGCTCGTCGTCGAGCGGCTTGCCGTCGGGCGCGCGCCCCTTGGCGAGCGTCGCGCTGACCTCGCGCAACCGCTCGATGCGCGCCAGGTTCTCCGGCGCACTGATCACCGCCATCACCATCGTCTGTCCGTAGCCGGTCGTCCCGATCTCGCGCAGGATCATGCGGTCGGACGCCGCGTCGAGCTGCCGCCACCAGTCGACGAGCTGCGTGTAGCTGGCGAGGAAGCGGTCGGCACCGACCTCGTGGCCGAGGGCTTCCCTGGGCGACGGCAGCCTCGGCTGCGCGGCAGCGGCAAGGACGAGGACGAGCGGAGCGAGGAGCGAGCGCATGGCGTGGATCGTAGTCGCGCGCCGCCGACGACCGCGCGGGTGCGCCGGAACGAGGGGCGACGCGGGGTCGACGGCGCTCCCCCACTGGCCGGCGCATGCTGCAAGCGGATGGGATCGCCGATCCGCGGGATCGAGATGGCGCCACGCGTTCCCGACGACCGCGCCCCACTTTGCGGCCCGCGGGTCCTCGACGTGGTCGGGTCCCTCGCGGGCACCGGCCGACGGCCTCCCGGGTGCGGAGGAAGCCGCGCGCCGTCGTGCACCGCGGCACCGAGGGCCGGCGCCTTCCCGACGGGTTCGTTACCGGCGACCGGGCACGACCGCGATCAGCCCGCGGCACACGTCCCGCGCGCCCATCACCACCATCGCGGTCCCCAGCGGAAAGCCGAGGCAAGGCGCGAAGCCGAGCGTGTAGCCCAGGTCGCGGAACAACTGCCACGAACGCGCGAGCATCAGGATCCCCGTCACCAGCAGCGCGACGGCGATCGGCAGGTGCCGGTGCAGCCAGGCGTCTCGGTCGGACATCGGCGCCGCCTCCACGTCCGGACCGACGACCGTGAAGGTTCCCCCGGTCGCCGGCCGCGCTCACTCCACCACTTCCCAGAGCCGGTACAGCGGCTCGCCGGGGTCGCCCGGCCGGCGGCGGATCGCCGGCCCTTCGGCGAGCAGGCGGAAGCCCGGCGGGGAGCCGTAGCGGAGCTGCCAGAACATGGTCCTCGTCGCCGCCGGATCGACGCCGGTCGGGCCGAGCAGCGGGGCGCGGCCGAGGATGCGCGCACCGCCGTCGAGGAACGCGAGGCTGTACCAGGCGACGACCCAGCGCACGCGGCGCGCGCGCAGGATGGCGAGCGCTTCTTCGGGGTGCGCCGCGTCCGCCAACCAGAAGCGGAAGCCGTCGCGGATCCCCGCGAAGTTGCGGTGGTAGCCGCTCGCCACCACGCCGACACCGGCGTGGTACATGAGCGCGGCGCCCATGTCCCACGGCGCGAGCACGCCGCCGTCGGGGACGCGCGCGCGCGCCGCGGCGACCTTCGCGCAGATCTCCCGCACGTAGCGATCGTTGGTCACCAGCGTCGGCGCACGCGGCCCGGGGATCCTGCTCCACGCGAGCAGCAGGAGCACCGCGGCACCGACCGCGCCGATGGTGCCGGCGCGCGCGCCGAAGAACCGGCGCAACGCGCCGGCGCTGCCGGCGGCGAGCACGAGCGGCCAGACGAGCGCGAACCACGGCCCGAGCTTCACTTCGAACACGTAGAGGCCGAACGTCGCGACGGCGAGCAGCGCCGCGGCGGCGGCGACCGGTGCGGCGAGCCCGGAAAGCGGCAGCGCAACCAGGGCGAGCGGCACGCACAGCACGGGCAGGCCGTCGCGGTCGAACAGGGCGCCGAAGCCGTGCTGGAACAGGCCGCGGAACTCGCTGACCTCGGCGTGCAGCCACACCCGCACCTCGCCGGCGGCGCGCACCTGCTCGGCGACGGCGGCGCGCACGTCGCCCAGCGCGAACGGCACCGCCGCGAGCGCCAGCGCCAGCACTCCCGCCACGAGCACGCCGCGCGGACCCGGGGTGCGCACGAGGCGCAGCGCCGCGCCGAAGGCGACGAGTGCGGCCGCCTGCCAGCCATGGAACAGCGAGACCGCGTCCCAGCACAGCGCGGTGACGGAGGACTGCTCGGCCAGCGCCCCGGCGAGCACGACGCCGAGCAGCGCGCCGCTCCACGGCAGCACGAGCCGGCGCCGGGCACGCTCGTCGCCGCGCGGCCAGGCGAGCGCGACGAGCAGCGCGGCGACCAGCGCGTAGACGAGGAGCATCACCTCGGTCGACACCCACACCGCAAAACCGAGCGCCGACCCGGCGAGGCCGGCGAGCAGCGCGCCGCCTGCGCCCGAGGACGCGCGCTGCAGCGCGAGGAGGAACCCTGACACGGCGAACACGCCGGCGAGCTGCTGCAGGGTCTGGTGGTCGCCGTTGCCGAACGACGACGTCGCGACGAACGGATAGGCGAGCGCATACCACGCGCCGGCGGCGATCGCCGGCCAGAAGCCGAGCAGGCGCACGGCGAGGAGCACGAACGCGAGCACCGCACCGAGCGCGAGGACCGGCCCGGCCAGCACCGCGCCGCCCTCGTAGCCGCGCTCGCCGGGCACGACCCACCCGAGCAGCGCGTCCAGCAGGCGGATCGCGCCGTCCATCGGCAAGGTCCAGTGGATGGTCGTGCCCTGCGGCCAGCCGTCGAGCGGCTCGACGATCGGGTACGACTCGGCACGGTCGAGCGCGTGCAGGCGCGCGAGGCGGCGCAGCGTGTCGCGGTCGGTGATCGCGACGCCACCGCCTTCGAGCACCTCGGCGCGCGGGCCCAGGCGCGCGCACAGGGAGAGCACGAGGAGCGCGAGCAGCCCGGCGGCGCGCAGCGCGAGCGCGGGCCGTTCCCCACCTTCGCGTGCGCGCGGTCCGGCTGCCGGCGGCGGTGTCGACGCGCGGGTCACGGCTTCGCTGCACGCAGGAACAGGAGCCAGCCCGCGGCGATCGCGGCGAGCGTCGCGCTCGCGCCGAACGCGACCGTCTGCCCGAACTCGTCCCACACGAGTCCGAATCCCGCCGCCGCGACCAGCGCGAAGCCGCCGGCCGCGAAGTGGTACCAGCCGAACGCGGTGCCGAGGCGCTTGTGCGGCGCGATGCGCGCGATCAGCGCCTTCTCCGCGCCCTCGCTGAGCCCGGCGTGCAGGCCGTACAGCAGGAACAGTGCACGGATGACGTCCTGGTCGCGCGTGGCCGCGAGCCCGGCGAACACCGCGGCGTGCACCAGCCAGCCGGCGGCGATCGCCGGTTCGAACCCGCGCTGGTCGGCGAGCCGCCCGCCGAGACGCGCGGTGGCCGAGCGGACCATGTGCAGCCCGATCCACAGCAGCGGCAGTTCGGTGATCGACTCGCGCCGCGCGCTCGCGAGGTGCAACAGGAACACGTCGTTCGCGCGGCCCAGCTGGAATAGGCAGATCGGCGCGAGGAACGCGGCGAGCCCGCGCTCGGGCCCGCGCGCGGCCGACCTGGCCGGCGGCGGCGCGGGCTGCTCGCGCGCGTACGCGAACGCGGCCACGATCGCGAGCACGCCGGGGACCGCGGCGCACCAGAACAACGTGCGCAGGTCGTCGGTGACGAACTGCAGGACGGCGATCGCGAGCAGCGGCCCGAGCACCGCGCCGGCGTGGTCCATGGCGCGGTGGAACCCGAACGCCTCGCCGCGCTGCTCGGGCGGGACGGCGCGCGCGATCAGCGCGTCGCGCGGCGCACCGCGCAGCCCCTTGCCGATCCGGTCGGTCACCCGGACCGCGGCGACGTGCACCTGCGCGGTGGCGAGCGCGAGGCACGGCCGTGCGAGCGCGGACAGCGCGTAGCCCGCGATCACGAACGGCCGGCGGCGGTCGAAGCGGTCGGCGACCGTGCCGGCCACCAGCTTGCCGACGTTGGCGACCGCGTCGGCGACACCTTCGATCAACCCGAGGTGCACCGCGGTCCCGCCGAGCTGGCTGAGGAACAGCGGCAGCAGCGGAAACACCATCTCGCTCGCGGCATCGGTCAGCAAACTGACGACGCCAAGGCCGACGACCGTCGCCGGCAGGGCGCGGCTCACCGCGGAGTCACCACGTGTAGAAGCCCTGGCCGGTCTTCTTGCCGAGCTTGCCCTCGGCGACCATCCGGCGCAGGAGCGGCGGCGCGGCGAACGCCTCGCTGCCCAGCTTGTCGTGCAGGTAGTCGGCGATCGACAGACGCACGTCGAGGCCGACGAGGTCGGTGAGCTTCAGCGGCCCCATCGGGTGGCGGTAGCCCAGCTCCATCGCCTTGTCGATGTCCTCGGCGGAGGCGACGCCCGCCTCCAGCATCCGGATCGCCTCCAGGCCGAGCACGACGCCGAGCCGGCTGCTCGCGAA
>DATGPD010000431.1:0-5499 GCA_035305285.1 Planctomycetota bacterium | reverse complement strand
CTGGTGCGGCGACGCGGACGGCCGCCTGCTGCGCTGGGAGTGCTGCACGGGCGCGCGCACCGAGCGGCGGGTCGACGGACCGATCGAGACGCTCGGCCTCGACGCGCACGACCACGTGCTCGCCACGGGGCAGGCGACCTGCGTACGCCTGTGGGACGCGGACACGCTCGCACCGCGCGCCGAGCTGCCGATCGACGCCCCGTCCCTCCTCGTGCGCTGCAGCCCGGACGGGACGCGCGTCGCCGCCGGGACGTTCGACGGCGCGCTGAGCCTGTGGGACGTGCCGGAGCGCGCCCTGCTCGTGCGCCAGCGCCTGGCGCGGCCGACGACCGCGGTCGAGCCGCCCGCGCGCTACGCCGCGGGCAACGTCACCGCGCTCGCGTTCTCGCCCGACGGCGAGTCGCTCGCCGTCGGCCTGCGCGACGGGCGCATCGCCCTGCTCGACGCCGACGGCGACGTGCTCTGGACACGCGACGAGCACACCCGCCTCGTGCGCCACCTGGACTGGAGCCCCGACGGCCGCCGGCTGTGCGCGGCCGGGCGCGACCTGCGCGCGACGATCTGGAGCGTCGAGGGTGCCCTGATCGCGAACCTCCCCCACCCCGCCGACGTGCGCGAGGTGGCGTGGCGCGACGACGGCGCGTTGGTCGTCACCGCCGCGTTCGACGGCGGGCTGCGCCTGTTCGACGCCCAAGGGACCGCGCGCGGCGAGCTGACCGGGCACGAGGACTCGGTCTACGGCGTCGCGTTCGCGCAGGGCGGCGACCGCCTGTGGAGCTACTCCGGCGACCGCACCGTGCGGCAGTGGCCGTGCGGCAGTGCCCTGGCCGACGCTCTGCCCGTGCACGCCTGGTGCCTGGCGGTCGCGTTCGCCGGCCGCCGGCTCGTCGCGGGTGACGTGTTCGGTCAGGTGACGTTCTTCGACTTCGACCGCGCGGGCGAACCCGACCGCGCGCACCTCGAGCTGCACGGCAACGTGCGCAACATCGCGGTCGCGCCGCGCGGCGACCTGCTCGCGTGCGGCATGCTCGGCGGCGACGTCGCGCTGCTCGACCCGGGGGAACCGCGCGTCGTCGCGCGCTTCCGCGCGTTCGAGGCCGACGTGACCTCGGTCGCGTTCAGCGGTGACGGCGCCCTGCTCGCCGTCGGAGCGGCGACCGGAGCGCTGCGCGCGTTCTCGGTCGCGACGCGCGAGGCGCTCGCCGAGGTCTGCTCCGGCGGGCCGGCGGTGCGCGAGATCGCGGCGCTGCCCGGCGACGGCTTCGTCGCGGTCGACGCAGCGGGCGACCTCCTCGTATGCGCCGGAGCACGCATCGTCCGCCGCTTTCCGGGCGCAGCGGTCAATCCCGAAGCCGTCACCGTCGACCCGACCGGCACGCTCGCCGCGGTCGGGTCGGGAGCCGGCGACGTCCTGCTCCTCGACCTGTCGCGTGGCACCGTGCTGCGCACCTTGCGCGGTCACGACCAGACCGTGACCGCGCTCGCGTTCCTGCCCGACCGCAGCCGGCTCGTATCCGCGGCGCGCGACGCGACCGTGCGCGTCTGGGACCCCGGACGCGAGGACTCGCTCGTCGTCCTGCGCTGCGGCATCAGCCCAATGCACGCGATCGCCATCTCGCCCGACGGCCGCCGCATCGCGGCGTCCGGCGAGGACGACGTGGTGCGCACGTGGTGCGCCGCCGACGCGCGGTGACCCGGGGGTGCGCACCGCGCCGCTGCCGCCCGGCGCCGCCGTGCACGGGGCAGGCACACCACCGCGCGCCGGGTCGAGCGTGTTCATCGGTCCCGCCGGGCTGCGGACGCTTCGCGCCGGGACCTCACCCGAGCGTGATCAGCACCTCGACGCCGCCGGTGGCGAGCACCTGCAGCGGGTTCTGGCCCGGCGCGAAGAACAGGAACTGCGCGACGACCCGGCCGTACACCGGCACCGGGTTGGCAGGCAGCTTCACCGGCAGGGCCGCCGAGCCCTGAGCGTTGGTCGACATCGGCAGCGTCACCGCCGCCCCGGCCATCAGGACCGCGAGCGCGCAGCCGGGCATGCCGATCGGGTCGAGCGGCGTCGCGGCACGGTCGGTCCCGAGCACGATCACCGCCGGGGCGTTCGGGGTCGCCTGCGACAAGGTGAACTCGAACGTGTCGCTGCCCGCGAGGTTGGTGCCGTTGGTGCCGACGCGGCCGCCGCACGAGATGCCGAAGGTCTGCGGCGCGATGGCGGTGTGGACGAAGTCCGCGGCGACGAGCGCCGACTGGCCGCTCGTGTTGCGCACGCAGGTGGACTTGAACACGCCTGCGTCGTCGTCGAAGCACACCGACGCGCCGAAGCCCGACTCGCCCTGGCTCGGATCCGCGAGCAACCGCTTCTCCACCTCGCCGGCGTCATAGCCGTGCCGGCTGATCGAGCAGTCGCCGGTCGTCACGCTGTGGAACGCGGCGGCCCAGAACGTGCGCGTGCGCGTGTCGAAGGCGACGCTGTCCACGACCCACTGCCGGGTCGAGCGCGTGTGCCGGCGCAGATGGCCGGCGGTCAGACCGGTGATGTTGCCCGCCTGCCACCGCAGGGCCTCGAACACGACCGAGGTGCCCTCCGGCGTCGTCGGAACCGCCGGGCGGGAGGAGCTCTCGTCGATCGAGAACGCGATGAGGTAGCGCCCCGACTGGCCGGCGACCTTCGGGCCCATCTTGTGCGACGTGCCGGTGTTGAGCGCGCTCTGCACGCGGCTCGTGCTCAGCAGGTTGCCGTCGTGCCCGACGCGCACGTAGAGCACGTCGACGTCGTCGTTCGTGACGTTGAGCTGCTGCTCCTGGTAGGCGACCAGCCAGCCGTCACTGGCGTCCAGCGCCTCCTGGTTCACCGCCGGCAGACGCCGGTCCAGGTTGCCGTTGTTGGCGAAGCCCGCCATCACGCGCGGCGTGCCGAGCGAACGCGCCGAGGCATCGACGATCATGCCGAGGACCTCGTGCGCGTTGCTGTTCGGCATCCGCTGCTGAAACACGACGAGCGCGTGGTTGCCGGTGTGGTTGCTCGCGATGCCGCCCGCGTCGGGGAACGCGTGACTCTCGTTCTGCGGCACGCTGTGCACGAGCACGCTGTTGTCGACCGCGCTGGAAGCCGCATCGCGCACGTTCACGCGGATGCCGCTGCGCCCGTCGGAGAACTTGCGCTCGATCGCCGTGACCCAGCGGTTGGCGCCGCCCACGTACGCGATCGCCGCGTTCGGGTTGCTCCACAGGCTGTTGACGTCGAAGAACACGGTGTTCAGCAGATTGTAGGCGTCGTCGCGCAGCTCCAGGTAGAGGTCGGAGTCGGTCGCCGAAGCCTTGCGCGAGTACGCGATGAGCAGCCGGTTGCGGGCGTCATCACGGCCGATGTCGGTCTGCACGAGGCCGTTGGCCGGGGACTCGGTGCGCAGCACCGTGCGCACGATCGGATCGACGACCAGCGGATACCGCGCCGCGCGCACGAAGTCGGCCGGCACGCGCAGCTCGACGCGACCGTCCGGGCCGACCAGCGTGGTGAGCGGCAGACGCGCCCCGCGCGCATCGAGCGCGAACGCGGCCCCGTACTCGACCAGCGTGCGCGCGTGCCCGTCGCACAGCGCGACCGGGCCGTGCGCCGCCGCGACCATGGCCGGGACCGTCAGGCTGCTGCGCAGCCAGCCGGACACGACGAGGTCACCCGCGACCGCCGGCCGCCGGTACAGGACGAAGGTCTGCTCGACGCCGTCGGCGCGCACGTCGTACGCCTCGACGAGGTCGCCCCACCGGTACTCGAAGCGGTAGTCGGAGTGTGCCGTCGTCGGCGGTGCCGCGACGTCGGCCACCGGCACGCCCCCGACCGTCACCGCCGCCGTCTGCCAGCGCACGACGACGTTCTCGCGCACCGCGTCGCCGAGGTACGGCGTGAACGCGAAGCCGTCATGGAACGACACCTTGTAGTCGCGACCGGCCGCCCAGATGCCGTACGGGGTACCGTCTTGCTCGGGGGCCGCCGTGTGGATCGGAATGACCCCGCCGCCGGAGAGCGCGGCGCGGTCGACGAGTTGAGCCGACATGACCGGCGCGAGCAGCAACGCCGCCGCGCCGAACGAGGGAAGGGAAGGGTGCATTGGATCTCGGTTCGTGGAAATGCAGCCGGCCGCCTTCGCGACCGGCTTCGCTCCCATCGCGCGGACCCTGCGCGCGAGGTGCCATGCGGCGGCGCGGGTGGCGGCGAGGTGCTGACGCCGGCGATGGCTGGCTTCGTCGTGGCGCCTCAGGACGGGTGCCGTCGTGCTGCTCGTGCGGCGATGGTGCGGTGGCCGGCATGCACCGGTGCGGGGCACCATGGCCGCGCGGACCGCACTCGACTGGCGGCGCGCCGCGCAGCGAGGCGTTCACCTCATCGGCGGCACGTGGTCGACGGTCGTCACCGGTCCCTTCCGCGGCGGACCACGATCACGATCCGCCGCGTGCCTGCGTCTCGGATCCGCGAAAAACACACGCGTGCACGGAAGGCAGATGCACGCGACGCGCGGGACGTGCTGACCAGGCCGGGCCCTGACGAGGAGCAGACCCAGGATGTTCGCGCGTCGTGCGCCGAGATCGGTCCACCGACGACCCGCGTGGATCGGAGGCGGCCGCCAGTGATCCCGGGGTCCACGGCGCCGCACCGGGATCGCACGCGGTTGCCGGCGGCGGCGATCCGCGGCCGTTCGCTCCGCGCCGGGCTACGCCCGAGGCGGCACTCGCCGACTCGGCCGTCGTAGCGAGCGCGCAGACGACGCCCCGACGCGGGCGCTTCGCTGCGAGAGGCACCGGACTGACCGTGCCGCGCGCACCGCGCGCGGGGCCTTCGCAAGAAAAGTCCATCGAAGGTGGCGGGCCGGGTGGCGCCCCGGCGCCTCCGGGGCATGCGACCCATGCCCATGCGCCGAGCCGCAGCCAGCGCCGGCATCCTCTTCCTCGCCCTCGCCGCCTGGCCCGCGCCGCAGCGAGGCGCGCTCGATCCGGTTGCGGAGCCCGTGATCCCGCGAGCGTGCGTCGCCACGACACCCGCCGCGCCGGTCACGCCGACGCTCGCCGCGAGCACGCCCCGAGCGGAGCGCACGCTCCACCTCGCGCTCCCCGACGGCACCTCGGTCCCGCCCCTCAACGGCGTCGAGCGCCCTGCCATCCTGCCGTGGCCGCCGCACCGTCCCTGGTCGCCGATCGTCGGCAAGGAGACCGACGAGGACGGCGTGCAGTGGTACGTGCACGCCGACGGCAGCAGCACGACCACGCAGATGGCGTGGCATCCGCAGCTCGGCCGGCTCGACCCCGTGACCATCGTGCTCAACCCGGTCGCGAAGACCGCGGTGCGCCCCGAGCCCGTCCCGTTGACGTCCACGCCCCCTGTCCATCGCCCCTGGCCCGACCATGACCCACGCATCGTTCGTCGTCCCCTTCCTCCTCCTCGCCTCCACCGTCGCCGCGCAGGAGCCCCTCGAGAACTACTACGCCCTGTATCCGGACTACGCCGTC
>DATGPD010000430.1:0-3860 GCA_035305285.1 Planctomycetota bacterium | reverse complement strand
CACAAGGCCGATCCGTGGCGGCTCGGCGACGGGTGCGCGATGGCGGTACCGCCGGGCATCGCCTTCGTGCGCCTGGCGAACTTCATCAACGGTGAGCTGTACGGCCGCAAGGTGACGGGCGACGGCCCACCGTGGGCGATGCGCTTCCCGACCGAGGAGCGCGCGCTCGAGTTGCTCGGGATCGCGGACTGGAGCAACAAGCGCATGCAGGAGCTGGCGATCCGCAAGGCGGTGCACGGGCCGTGGGAAGGCATGCCCGAGGAGCTCGAGACCGTTCCGTCCTGGGACTCGGTGAAGCACCTCGTGCCGCTGCGCCATCCCTCGCAGCTCTACGAGATGCTCGGCGAGGGCGTGCTGGTCGGGCTGCTGCTCTGGATCGTATGGCGCGCGACGCGCCACCGGCCGCTCGGCGCGGGCGTGTATGGCGGCATCTTCCTGCTCGCCTACGGCACGATGCGCTTCTTCCTCGAGTACTTCCGCCAGCCGGACGCGCAGTTCGAGAAGGTGCCGGGCGAGCCCGGCACGATCTGGCTCGGGCTGTCGATGGGCCAGCTCCTGTGCACGGCGATGGTGGTCGCCGGTGCGACCATCCTCGCGTTGCGCTGGAAGGCGCGCGCGCCCGCGCCCGCCCATGCCGGCTGACCTCATCGTCCGCGGCGGCCGCGTGGTCTCGACCGAGTCGGTGGTCGAGGCCGACGTCGTCATCCGCGCCGGCGTGGTCGCCGAGGTCGCGCCGAACGTCCCGCACCAGCCCGGAACGCCGGAGCTGGACGCGCGCGGGTGCCTCGTCTTCCCCGGCCTGATCGATCCGCAGGTCCACTTCCGCGAACCCGGTCTCGAGCACAAGGAGGACCTCGCGTCCGGCTCGCTCGCCGCGGTCGCCGGCGGCGTGACCGCGTTTCTGGAGATGCCGAACACGCGGCCGGCGACCACGACCCCCGAGCGCCTCGCCGACAAGCTCGCGCGCGCGCGCGGACGGGCGTGGGCCGACCACGCGTTCTTCCTCGGGGCGACCGCCGAGAACGCCGACCGGCTCGGCGAGTGGGAGACCCTGCCGGGGTGCTGCGGGGTGAAGGTGTTCATGGGCTCGTCGACCGGCGACCTCCTGGTGCCCGACGACGAGACCCTCGCCCGCGTGTTGCGCTCGGGCCGCCGGCGGGTCGCGGTGCATGCCGAGGACGAGCCGCGCTTGCGCGAACGCCTCGCCGCGCTCGGTGCGGAAGCGGACGTGCGCGCGCACCCCGACGTGCGCGACGTCGAGTGCGCGCTGCGCGCGACGCGCCGCCTGCTCGACCTCGTGGAGCGCACCGGGCGGCGCGTGCACCTGCTGCACGTGTCGACCGCCGAGGAGATCGAGCTGCTGCGCGAGCGCGCGCTCGGTGACCTGGTGACCTGCGAGGTCACGCCGAACCACCTGTTCCTCGCCGCGCCCGACTGCTACGCGACCTTCGGCGCGCGCGTGCAGATGAACCCGCCGGTGCGCGACGCGCGGCACCGCGACGCGCTGCGCGCCGCGCTGGCCGACGGCACGATCGCGTGCATCGGCAGCGACCACGCGCCGCACACGCTCGCCGAGAAGGCGCTGCCGTACCCGCGCAGTCCCTCGGGCATTCCGGGGGTGCAGACGATCCTCGGCCTCCTGCTGACCGCGGTGCGCGACGGCTGGCTGCGGCTCACCGACGTCGCGCGCGTGTGCTGCGCGGGCCCGGCGGCGGTCTGGGGGATCGCCGGCAAGGGTGCGATCGCGAAGGGGATGGACGGCGACGTCGTCGTGGTCGACCCGCGCGTGGGCGAGCCGTTGCCGGAGGAGTGGCTGCGCTCGCGCGCCGGCTACAGCCCGTACGTCGGCACGCCGCTCGCCGGCTGGCCGCGCGCCACCGTGCTGCGCGGCGTGGTCACCTACCGTGACCACGCGCCCGCGGCGGCGCCGCTGGGCCAGCCACTGCGCTTCACGCGCTGAGCGCGGAAGCGGATCGGCTCACGGCAGGTAGTTGACGCTCGCCCGGTTGCTCAACTGCCCGGGCAGGGTGAACGTCGGGCCGGCGCTGAACGCCTGGAAGTCGAGGAAGCGGTTGACCACCGTGACCGGCACGACGTTCGGCGGCACGACGGTCGCGACGCCGAGGCCGTTCGCGTCCAGGGTTCCCGCCGCGACCTGCACGAACGGCCCCGCGGGGTTGAGGTACAGCGCACCGTTCGCGAGACCGCCGAGGGGGAGGCCCGGGCAGCCGACGTTCCCGCCGAGGAACAGCGCGAACACGCCGTTGGCGCTGCGGACGTCGCGCACCCGGCAGTCGAGGCCGTCGGTGCGCGGCCCGGTCGGGCCCGTGCACTGCGGCCACATGCCGCCGGCGCCGAAGCTGCGGTTGCCGAGTCCGGTCAAGCAGGTCGTCTGCAGCGTGGGATCGACGTTCCCCATGTGCAGCACCGAGGCTTCGACCATGAGGCCCATGCGCAGGGTCTCGAAGAAGGGCGGGCTGACCGCCTGCCCGTTGAGGCAGTTGTGGGTGAGTGTCCGCGCACCCGGTGCCGGATTGTCACCCAGCGGATAGTCGGTCACGTGCAGCGATTGGCCGTCGTTGGTCCAGTTCGCGGCCGAGAACTGCAGGCCGGCGTAGAACGTGTTGCACAGCGGGACGGCGGTGGTCGGGGTGGTCAACGTCACCGTGACCTGCCAGGCCAGGGTGCCGGTCCCGGACGGGGTGTTGAGCGGGCCCACGTTCAAGAGCAGCCCCGCCGGGCTGGCGTCGGGTTGGCCCGACGCGTCGCTGCGCACGACGATGGAGTAGGTCTCCACCGTCGATGCGTCCTGGTCCTGGGTCACGTACTGGAAGCCGGGGACCGAGGTCGCGGCCCCCGTCGGGTCGTGCCCGATGCCGGAGAAGTGCGTCGCGGGAATCTCTTGCAGGTACTCGCCGGCGTTCGTGTTGAGGACGCCGCGCGATGTGAAGTTCGTGCAACCCGAGTAGATGTCGAAGAGGTTGGTCGTCGTCTGCGCGGGCGCGACGGCCGCGAGGACCAGCGGTAGGAGGAGTCGCATCGTCGTGAGGGAAATGGGCGGAGGCTCAGGCCAGCGTACCCCGCGGCGCAGCGGGCGGCCGGGGGAAGGGTTCCAGGGCGCATCGCCACCCCGCCGGGGCGGGAGGGAAGGCCCGGCCCGGCCGGCCGTTCGGGGGCCGCCCGCCCGGCTCACCGGTGGAGATTGCCCTTGCCCTCCCCGCGCGCCCCGCTAGCCTTCTCGCCCCTTCCCGGAGCAACGTCATGTCCCGAGTCTGCGAAGTCACCGGTCGCCGCACGCGAGTCGGCAACACCGTCGCCCGCCGCGGTCTGGCCAAGAAGAAGGGCGGCGTCGGACGGCGGGTCACCGGCCGCTCCAAGCGCCGGTTCAAGCCCAACATCCAGACCGTGCGGGTGCTGACCCCCGACGGCCGACTCCTGCGCCTCAAGGTGTCGACCAAGGTCATCAAGACCGGCATGGTGACGCTGCGCCGGGGTGACCGCGTCGAGACCTTCCCGCTGGTCAAGGCGCGGCGCGGCCGCCATCGCGACGAGCTGGCCGCGCTCGCCGAGAAGAAGAAGTGAGCCCGCCGCGCGGGGGAATAGCTCCCCGCGCCTGGCGTAGCCGGTGGCCATGACTCTGGGCGACTTGATCCTCGTGGGTGTCGGCATTGCCTGGTTCGTCCACGCCGCCAACCGGGGCCGCGTCTTCGAGCACGCCTGGGTCGGCCTGTGCATCGGCGTCGCGCTCATGCTCAGCCGGCGGTCGTTCGTCGCCGGCGCCGTGCTCGCCGCGGTCAGCTTCGCCCTGATCACCCTGCCGATGGCCCGCGCGGAGTGGAACCGCGTCCGTGGCGCGGATG
>DATGPD010000429.1:0-3131 GCA_035305285.1 Planctomycetota bacterium | reverse complement strand
GCCCGAAGAGACCGGTCTCGTCCTGCTCGCCAAGCTCGTCTTGCTTGCTTGCGCGTTGCTCGCGTGCACCGTGGTCCCGCTCGTGTGAGCGTGGCCGACGCCCGCCGCGCCCGCCTTCTCGGTTGGGGGCGGGCCGCCGCTGGGCGCACGCGCGGACGCGCGTTTGCCTTCCATCGAAGGTAGCGGGTCGCCAACCGTGCAGCTTTCCAGGTGAGATCTGGGTGCCATCCGCGATGGCATCGCGTGGTAGATGGCGTCGCACCCGGTCGGAGGTGCGTGCCATGCGTCAGGTGCGGGGGCACCCGAACGTGGCGCGAGTGCGGGTCGCCTGAGCCCGGACCGCACGGTGTCGAACCCTCACCTCCGGATCGGCGCGCGGCGAGTGCCGCTTCGCCGCCGGCCGGTCGAATCCGCGGTGGCGAATCTCTTCTTTGGCGAACTCGCCGCGCGCTGGGCGGAGGTGGCTTCAGCCGGGTGTCGGTTGGCGCCCTGAGTCAATTTTGTTGAGCCGAAAGTCGTGCCATTGACTGGCCGCCTAGACCGGATTCAGCCAGGTGACGGGACCCTGTCACGAGCGCAGGATCGGGGCGCGGAGCCTGCCAACCCGCCACCTCCGGCCAGCACGAGCGAAGGCCGGCGCAGGGTGACGTGAGGTCATGGTCGCTCGATTGGAGGGAGGGGGGGGGTGTACATTCCTTGCCACCGTCAAAGACGTTAGAGGAACGTAAAGCCTCGCATCGAAATAGGTTGTGACGAGGTATCACAACCGGAGTGAATCTTCGTTCCAGTACCCCGCGTTTCTGGCGGCGAAGGGGCCGGTCCCCCGAACGTGTGCAGCTTGATCGAGTTGTGTCGATCGGCCAAATCTCCGCTCGTACGGCACACCCCTTGAACTGGATGGTGCAACAAATGACTTCCTCCTCCCAGAACCAACCTGTTCCTCCCCCGGTGACGGACCCCGTCGTCCAGTTGGTCAAGCGCAACCTCCGGCTGGCCCGGAACCGGCTCAAGATCTCGCAGCGCGAGGCCGCCCTGCGCGCCGGCATCTCGAAGAGCGTGCTGGAGAAGTACGAGTCGAACGAAAACGACCGGATCCCGAACACGCGCCAGCTCTACCGGCTCGCCGAGGCCTACGGGCTGAGCATCGACTACCTCCTGGGCCGCTCCTCGGTGAGCGAGGTGCAGCGGTCCGCCACCGACGAGCCGCCGGCCGCCGCTCCGCCGCATGAGCCGGCCAACGCGGTCGGCGGCTGAGCCACCGCCGCCCGCCGCCCGCCGGCCGCTCGCCGTCAGAAGTCGACGTCGTTCTTGGCGGCGATGAGCGTCACCTGCGACGTGCCCTCGACCTGCCCGAAGGCGCGCGCGAACTGATCCGCGGAAACGCCTTCGCGCAGGTTCACGTCGTAGGTGAGCGACAGGTACTTGCCGTCGCTGCTCGGTTCGATGTGCAGCAGGTTCGCCCGCTTGGCGTACTCCTGCAGCTTGGCGAGGTACCCCTCGCTTCCGTAGTTCTGGTCGAACACGAAGCGCAGGACGAACTCGGTCTTGTACAGCGCGCCGAAGTTGGTGCGGTGCAGGACGACGGCGACGATGCTGAAGAACACCGCCGTCGCTCCGGCCAGGAAGTAGAGGTTCGTGCCCGCGGCCATCCCCGCGGCCAGGCCGGCGAAAATGTAGGCGGTGTCCTTGGTGTCCTTCACCACGGTGCGGAACCGGACGATCGACAGCGCACCGACCAGGGCGAACGCGCGCGCGATGCTGCCGCCGATCACCATCATCACCGCCGCGACGATCACGGTGACGAACACGATCGTCACGGTGAACGACTGCGAGTACGACAAGCCCTTGTGCGTGCCGCGGTAGACCTGCGCGAGTACGAGCCCGAGCACCAGGGCCAGGGTCAGGTTGACCAGGACGTCGAGGTGGGTGAGGTTCTCTGCTCCGCCGGTCGGGAGCAGCGTGTTGCCCTGTTGCAGAGCCGCGGCCGTCATCAGAACTCCATGTCCGGGTGGAGCTGCCAGACCTCCATGCCCTCGCAGACCTTCGAGATCGACTGCCGGCGCAGGTCGTAGCTCTGCAGGATGCGGTGGAACCACGAAGGTACGTGGTAGCGGAACTTAACTTCCATGATCGTCGCGCCGAGCAGGACGTCGCGCGCGTTCTCCCAGGGCGCGGGGAACAGCGACTCGGTGCGCGTCGCGCGCAACGTGTCGTCGAACGTCAGACGGAACTCGTGGTCGTAGCGGCTGACGTACGGGCGCCGCTCGTAGTCGATCAGCATCACCGGCCGCAGGCGGCGCCGCTCGCGTTCGAAGCGGAAGCGCTGCAGCACCGGCCCCTCGGTGGCGCACGCGAGGACCGTCTCCGCGACGTCGCGGCTGCCCCGCGCGAAGGTTGCGCCGCGCAGCTCGGCGCGGTGCTTGAACACCAGCGCGTCGTGTCGCCCCTTCAGCTCCAGGAAGGTCGCCGCTTCGCCGGGTGAGCGCGCGTACGTGCGCACGCGGAACTTCGCGCGCTGCAGCATCCCGTCGATCTTCTCGAAGTAGTGCTCGTAGCCCGGGCTGTCGAAGTACAGGCTGCGCACGAAGTACTTCTTGTCCGCACAGCCGCCGACGAACGGATCGAGCTGCATGAAGTAGCCGAGTTCGCGTTCGACCTCGCGGCGCAGGTCGGCCGGGAGCACGTACTTGAACTCGAAGCGGAGGAAATCGAGGCGGGTCGGCAAGGCGGCGGCGGCCAGAGGAGTAACAGGAAGCCCGGGCCGCCGCCAGCATCCCTGACGGCAGCGCGCGCCTCGCGCGCCGGGCATCAAGAGGGGTGCGCCGCCGGCTGTCGCGCGGGGTCGCGCGGCTGTGCGATACGACCGATGATTCGCGCGGCGGTCCAGTAGGCGAGTGCGGCCCAGGCCACGAACCCCAGGACCGTGGGGAACACGGGAAACGGCGCCGCGAAGCGCGAGCACCACAGGTCCATCGGCAGGAGGAAGGCGACGTACAGTGCGCCGATGAACAGCCCCGACGCCACGCCCCACACGATGCCTGCGCGCACGTCAGTCGCGACCAGGACCGCGGCCGGGAACACCACGTACTGCACCCCGAAGCCCGGCGCGAGGACCAGGAACAAGGCCGCGG
>DATGPD010000428.1:0-8068 GCA_035305285.1 Planctomycetota bacterium | reverse complement strand
GTACGAGAAGTCGGGCGGGAACGACTGCACGCCCGGGATCGCGGCCTCCGGCACGCCGTACCAGTGCTCGATGCAGCGCAGCCCGGCGCGCGCATAGTCGAGCGCGTCGGTCGGGCCGACGCCGATGTGCGCGGTGGTCGGCAGGCCGACCGCGTTCGCCTCCGCGAGGATCGCCGCGAGCAGGTCGCCGTCGTAGCTGCGGTTCGACCACAGCTTGATGCCGTCCGCGCCCCCGCTCGCGAAGCTGCGCACCCGGGCACGCGCCTCCGCGACGTCGGCGACCTCGCCGAACCCGCGGAACAGGACGAGCCGCGGCGCGGCGATCTCGCCCGCCTCGGAGCGCTGGCGCAGGCGCACGAGCTTGGGGAACGTGCTGCCGTTGTCGCGCACGGTGGTGATCCCGCACGCGAGCCAGAGCGACAGGATGTAGCGCGCCGCGATCGGGATCCCCGCCGCCTGGTCCTGCACGTGGCCGTGCGTGTTGACGAACCCCGGCAGCACGTAGCAGCCGGTCCCGTCCACCACCAGTTCCGGGTCGGCGACGCGGTCGACGATCCGGCCGCCTTCGACGAACACCGACGTCGGTCCGAACGGCGGGGTACCGTCGCCGCGCACGACGTGCACGCCGCGCAGCTCGAGCGTGGCGGGTCGCCGACCGTGCCAGCTTGCCGGGTCCTGCGCGGGGCGCGGCCCGGCGAGCAGGACGACGCAGAGGAGAAGGAGCAGCGCGTTCGGGTACGGCATGTCGGGGGCGCGGGCATTGTCGTCGGCGGCCGCCGCCCGGCCAGCCGGTGCCGGGCATTCCCCGCGGGCCCGGCGCGCGTTGCGCGCGGGTCGGCCGCCGGCGAGGCCGGCCCGGCGACCCGTGGCGATCGGCGCAGTCGCGCGCTCAGCGGAGGCGCACGTGGGTGCCGCCGGAATCCGCGGCCAGCCACTCCAGGATCTCGAGCGTCCCGCCGATCGCGATCGTGTCGATCCGCACCCGCCGGTGCTTGTTCCAGAACGCGACCTCCTCGCGGATCCGGAACGGGTCGGTGATCTCGCCCGAAGTCGGTTCGCCGTCGGACAGCAGCAGGATCGTGTCGACGTCGGGGTCGCTGAACGCCAGCTTCAACGCGTCGAAAAGGTTGGTCGCCCCCGCCGCGCCGAGCCGCTCGACCCAGGTCAGCGCCTCCTCGCGCGTCGCCTCCGAGGAAGCAGCGATGCCGCTGCGCAGCCACCGGTCGACGCCGGTCGAGAACACCATGACGTTGAACAGGGCGCCCTCGTCGAGGTTGCGGATCGCCTGGCTCAGTTCCTGCTTGGCGACCTCGATGCGCGATGCGCCGCCCTTGCCGAAGCTGCGCCCGTAGAGCGACTCGAGCATCGAGCCCGACGTGTCGAGGATGAACAGCACGCGGTGCGACTCGATGCGGATGCCGAAGAACTTCGCGCCGCCCTGCGTGCGCGCGGCGAGCCGGCGCTTCTCGCGCTCCTGCTCGGCCTTGGCGAACTCCTCGGGCGACACGACCCGGAACTTGCTGCCCTCCGCCTGCCACCACTGCTTCCAGCTGGTGGTGCTGTCCTCGAACGGCTTGCCCGTCAGCCGCCACAGCGCCTCGGCGATGCGGCTGCGCAGCCGGCCCTTCTCGTGCTCCAGGCGCTCGATCAGCTTCCCGACCGCGGCGGCGGACCGCATCGACTCCAGGGCCTGTACCGCGGTGAACCGCGTGCTCCAGTCCTCGTGCTCGAGCGCGGTGAACAGCACGGGGAGGTGCTTGCTGTCGTGCGTCGCGGCGAGTTGCTCGATCGCGGCATTGCGCACCTGACTCTCGGGGTGCGCGGCAAGCGTCACCAGTTCGGCGACCCACGTCGGCGACCGCCCCTCGATCGCGCCGAGCGCCTCGACCGCAAGGCGCCGGTCCGCGGGGTCCTTCGCCTTCTGCAGCATCGTGCGCAGGATCGGCACCGACTCGGCGTCCTTGCGCTTGCCGAGCACGGCCGCCGCCGCGCGGCGGACCTCGGGGTCGGGAGCCTGCAGCTCCTTGCGCATCGCGGCGACCGCCTTCGGGTCGTCGACGTGCTGCGTCGCGTACAGCACGAACGCGCGCTCGTGCGCCTTGCCCTTGCCGATCAGCTTGACGAGCCTCTTGTCGGTCGCCTCGTCGGCGACCTCGCCGATCAGGCGCGCCATCTCGCGGCGCAGGTCCTCCGGCGTGACGTCGCGCTTCTTGGCGAGGTCGAGGAAGGGGCCGACCGCCTTGGCACCGACGCAGTCGACCAGGATGCGGGCGCCCTCGGCGCGGTCGACGCCCGGGAAGTCGACGCGCTCCATCAGCCACTTCGCCATCTCGGCGGTCTTGGGCATCTTGCGCTGGAACATCTTGCGCAACGCCGCGCGCCGGATCTTCGGGTGCGTCTCCACGCGCAGTGCCTCGACCAGCTCGTCCTCGCCGAGGTGGTCGGCGACGCCTTCGAACGCCAGCTCGCGGATCGCCGGCAGCTCGGGCGGCTGGACCGTGCCGTCCGCGTACTTCCGCCGCTCCTGGCGCGGGTTCCACAGCTGCTTGTACCAGGCGACGTCCTCGGCCGTGGCGAGCGCCACGTGCTCGCGCAGCGCCGGCTCGCGCACCAGATCGGGCGCCTCGGAGTCGACGATCCTCCGCAGGAGGTGCTTGCCGAGCTGCCCGCCCTTGGCGAGCCCGCGGAGCGCGGCCTGCCGCACCTCCGCCGCCTCGACGCCGGACGCGATCGCGGCGAGCTTCTCCAGCGCCGGGACCTCGGCGTCGGCCGCCCCGGCGAACTCGGCGAGGGCGTACGCGATCTCGCGCTGCATGAGGATGCTCGACATCGCGTCGAACGCCGCGACGAGGCCCTCGGCCGCGGCGCGCGTCCGCGCGGAGGCGACCCTCTGCACGAGTGCGAGGTCGGCGTCGTCGGCCTTCTTGCGCAGTTCGGCGATGGCGGCCTCGACGCCGTCCTGCGCGGACAGGGACGCGGCGATCCAGCAGACCGCCCACAGGGCTCTGGCGTGGTGCACTCTCGAACCTCGTTCAGCTTCGCCGGAGCGGCCCGCCGACCGGCGCGCGGGCGGAGGCGACGGCTCAGCGCGGGCGGATCGTCAGAGCCCGGCGCAGGGCTGTCAAGCGAGCCGGCCGGCGGTCATCGGAAGGCGTCGGCGCGCGGGTCGGCGTCACACTCGAAGTAGGCGAGCAGGTCGAGCACCTGCTCCAGCGTCAGCGTGTTCAGGAGGCCGGGCGGCATGAGCGACACGGGCGAGATCGTGCGCGCGGCGACCTCGGCGGCCGGCAGGGTGATCGACGTGCCGGCGACCGGATCGGTCAACAGTTCGATCGAGCCGTCCGCATCGCGCACGATGCGTCCCGCGTGCGTCCGGCCGTCGCGCATCGTCAGCACCACGGTCCGGTACTGGTCGGACACGACTTCGCTCGGCGCGAGGATCGCCTGCAGCAGGTCGCGGCGCGACATCCGGCTGCCGATCGAGGTGAGGTCGGGTCCGATGCTGCCGCCGCGGCTGGCGAACCGGTGGCACGCGAAGCACTGCGCCGTGCGCGCCGCGCGCTCGCCCGCGGCGAACGAACGGCCGACGCCCACGGCGTCGAGGTGCGGTTCGAGGTCGGCCATCGTCCACGCGCGCACGAACGGGCCGGGTTCGAGGCGGTCGGCCGCCGGCCTGGGCCGATCCTTCCACGCACCCGCCGCCGCGCGCAGCCCGGGATCGGCGAGCCGCTGCGCGAGGCGCGATGCGATCGCGTCGAGGTAGCCGGTGAAGCTGTCCCCGCCGCCGAGCCGCGCGCGCGCGCCGCGCAGCCATGCTCCGAACCGTTCGAGGTCCGCGCCGCGCCACCCGTCGCCGACGTGGCTCAGCAGGAAGGCGAACGCGATCTGGTCGCTCTGCGACGTCTGCGCGTGCAGCGCGTCGAGCAGCGGGGTGACGAGCCCGTCGGCGCCGAGCGCGATGAGCAGCGCGCCGCGTTCCCGTTCGATCCGCACGTCGCCGCCGGACGGCAGCGCGCGCAGCGCGCCGGCGAGCGCCGCGCGCAGGTCGGGATCCGGCGTCCCGTGCCGCGAAAGCGCGACCCAGAGGACGCGCAGCGCTTCGCTGCGCCGTTCCAGCGGCAGGCTCTCGGGCGCGAGCGCCAGCCAGCGCGCCGCGAGGTCGGCGAGGTCGCGCGCGTCGCCCGCGCGCGCGAGCGCGAGGAGCGCGGCACACGCCGCCGCAGGCTCGCGCTCGGCGAGCGCGCGCGCACGCCACACATCCACGGGTTGGCGTTCCACCGCGACGCGCGCCGCGTGGCGCAGCTCGGGGTCGCGCGCGCCGAGCGCCGGCCACGCGGCGTCGAGCGCCGCCGGATCCGGCGCACGGTGGAAGGCCTCGAGCGCACGGCGCGCGAGGCGCTGCGGCGGGAGCGGCGGGATCTCGGGCGCGGCCGGCGCGGGCTCGACCGCGGCGATGCGGTACAGCCCGGACTGCGTCCGCCGCCCGCCGGTCACGAACCACAGCGCGCCGTCGGGTCCGATGGCGACGTCGGTGACGTTCAGCGGCCGCCCGGACACGAGCAGCTCGGCGGTCGCCGGCGCGCGGTCGACCCGGACGAGCAGGATCCGGCCCAGCGCCCAGTCGGCCGCGACCAGCGCGCCGTGGTCGGCCGGCGCGACGCGCGTGCCGTACCAGAACGCCAGCCCGGTCGGCGACCCGCGGCCGACGTCGAGCACCGCAGGCAGGCTGTCGAACCAGTGCACCGGCCAGCAGCCGGTGCCCGACCGCCAGCCGAACTCGGCGCCCGACACCACGCGACAGAAGCGCACCGGGCGGTACCACGGCAGGCCGAGGTCCCACTCCATGTCGGAGTCGAACGTGTAGAGCTCGCCATGCGCGTCGAACGCGAGGTCGTAGGCGTTGCGCAGCCCCGCGCCGAACAGCTCGACCGCGCTGCCGTCGGGCGCGATCCGCAGCACGTGGCAGCCCGGCGCCTTCACCCCGACCGCGTGACCGTTGGGATCCTCGATCGGCGGCAGCAGGACGTCTTCGGCGAAGAGGCGGTGCGGCGAGGCGGGCGACAGCCCCTCGGGCAATGCGGTCATGTTGCCGTTGACCACCCACAACCAGCCGTCGGGCCCGGGCACGACCGCGTGCGCGCCGTGCTCGCCGTCGCCGGCCCACGCGAACACCCGCTGCACGTCCTCGAACGCGCCGTCGCCGTCGAGGTCGCGCGCGCGGTAGAGGCCGCCCTTCGCGTCGTTGCGGTTGACGTTCAGCCAGAGCGCGCCCGCGGCGAACGCGAGGCCGTGCACGTTGCACACGTCTTCCGGCAGCGCGACCGGCTCGGGCTCGGCCTCGCCCGCCGGATCGCGCAGCAGGAGCAGGCCGCCGCGCTCCACGCTGAGCCACAGGCGGCCGGACTCGTCGAACGCCATGGCGATCCACGACCCCTCGTGCTCCGCCGCCGAGCGCACCAGGGTCGCGCGGTAACCCGCGCGCACGCGCAGGCTATCGGCCGGAGTCGCCGTGCGCGGCGCGAACGGGTCGCCCCAGGGCGGCGCGCCGAGCGGCGCGACGACGCGCACCGGCACCGCGGGCACGGACCGATCGTCGCGCCAGCGCGCGTCGCCGTCGGACGGGTCGACGCACGCCTGCCATGCCGCGTCGGTGCAGATCGTCGCCCTCGCTCCCGACTCGTACTCGACGTCGAGCCGACCGATGAGCCCGCACGGTCCGCCCGCGTTGCGCGCCTCCACCGCGAGCACGACCGTGCCCGGCGCGAGGCGCGCGCCGACGTCGGCGCGGTACGCGCGCTGCCACTCGTCGCCCGCGAGCACGCGCTCGCCGCCGAGCCACGCGGTGAACGCGTTGTCGCACGTCATGCGCAGGCGCGCGCGGCGCACCGGCGCAGCGACCTCGAACACCACGCGCAGGCGGCAGGCTTCGGGTGCCGGCTCGCCCGGCGCCCAGATCCACTGCGGTTGCGGCGCTTCCGGTCCGCGGTCGGCGGGCGGCGCCTGGCCGGCGACGGGCAGGCACACGGCGAGCAGGACGGCGGCGCGGACCGCGAGCCTCGCGCGGGCCGGGCCGGACGGTGCACACGGCATGGTGGCGCACAACGTAGCCCGCGGCCGCGCGCGGCGCAGCCGCGGCGCGCAGCGCCCTCAGCCCGCCGGCAGGCCGAGGATCTCCCGCACGAGGTGCAGGATCTTGCTCGGGCTGAACGGCTTGGTCAGGTAGAGGTCGGCGCCGACGTCCTTGCCGGTCTCCTTGTCGCAGTCCTGCCCCTTGGCGGTCAGCAGGATGATCTTGGTGTCCTTCAGCTCGGGGTCCTTCTTGATCCGCTCGGTGACCTCGAAGCCGTTGATCTTCGGCATCATCACGTCGAGGAACACCAGGTGCGGGCGGTGCGCGCGGATCGCGGCGAGGGCCTCCTCGCCGTTGCGCGCCTCGAAGACCTCGAACTTCTCCTTGCGCAGAACGAACGACAGCGACCGGCAGATGAACGGTTCGTCGTCGACGACCAGTACGCGCGTCGCGTTCATGACGTCCCTTCCTCGGGTGCGGCACGGATGGCCAGCACGGTCACGTCGTCGATGATCGGGGTCGCTCCGCGGAAGCGGTCGACCTCGTGCAGCACGGAAGCGACCAGCTCGGCCGGCGGGCGCCCGGCGCAGGCGCGCAGCGTGTCCGCGAGACGCTCGTTGCCGAACATCTCGCCGTCGGCGTTGGTCGTCTCGATCACGCCGTCGGTGTAGAGCAGGACGACGTCGCCGGGCTGCAGCTCGACCGGCCTGGCGGAGTAGCGGACCCCGCGGACGAAGCCGAACACGACGTCGTCGCCGGCGAGGCTCTCGATGCTCCGGTCGGCGGCGCGCAGCACGAGCGTGTCGAGGTGGCCGGCGTTGACCACCTCGATGCGCCGCGACCCGGGCGCGAGCGCGACGCCGACCGCGGAGATGAACCGCTCGGTGCGCAGCAGGTCGCCGTGGATCGCGCGCGCCAGCTCGGTCAACACGCGCGCCGGGCAGCCGTAGCGGTCGGCGAGCAGGCGCAGCGACGTGCGCGCGCTGACCATCAGCATGCCGCTCGCCAGGTTGTGTCCCGAGACGTCCATCACCGCCGCGAGCGTGCGCCCGTCGGCGAGCGGCACGAAGTCGAAGTAGTCGCCGCCGACCGTGCCGCACGGCTGGTTGCTGGCGAACACCTCGAACCCCGGGACGTCGACCGAGGACGGCGCCTGGATCTGGCGGTGGATCGTGCGCGCGGTCTCCAGCTCCTTGCCTGCCGCGGCGACGCGGCGCGTTCCCAGCACGGACCCGAGCATCACCGCCATCGCGTCGGCGAGCTTCATCTCGTGCTGCCGCTTCGGCTCCTCGTCGGCCGTGCCGCCGTCCGAGGCGAACCCGTCCATCACCAGCAGCACGCCGAGGGTACGTGCGCCGTCGCCGACGCCGTAGCGCACCGGCACCGCGAACACGCAGCGCGTGGCGAGCCGTTCGGGGCCGTCGATCGCGCCGAGCGCCGAGAGGTCGTCGACCCGCACCGTCGTGCCGTTGCCGGCGAGCGCGCGGTCGACGATGCCGCCGGCGCGCACGAAGGTGCTCGGCTCGGTCGGGCGGACCGCCACCGGCAGGCCGCCGACCCGGTCCATGACCACGTCGGCGAGCACCTCGCACTCCTTGATGTCCGAGTGCCAGCGCACGTAGAGCGCGCGGCGCACGCTCGCGGCGCGGACCAGCGCCTTGAGCCCCGTCTCGGCGACCTTCTCCTCGGTGCGCTCCTCGACGACGTCGTGCTGCAGCTCGCGCAACTCGTCCCAGATCGAGGCCTCCTCGAGCACCTTGACCGACGTCGGGTCGATCCCCTCGAGGTCGGCGCGCAGCTGCTCGCGCTCGCCGAGCAGGCCGATCAGCGCCTGCCAGAGGTCGATGAGGTCGCGCGCGTCGGCCGGGACCGAGGCGGCGACCTCGCGGTCGCCGACCACCGCGCGCAGGACGCGGCGCCGGCGGCGGGCCTTGGCGCGCGACCGGCGGCCGGCGGTGAACGTCGTGGCGCGCTTGCTGCCGCGTTCCTTGACCTTCA
>DATGPD010000427.1:0-5306 GCA_035305285.1 Planctomycetota bacterium | reverse complement strand
GAAGTCGCCGGCGAGCACCTTCGTCTGCCGGCTCGTCACCCAGTCGGCCCACTTGCTGCCGGCGAACGACCCGACGCCGTCGGAGACGCCGACCCACAGGCCCATCGTCGTCTGCGCCCCGTCGGCGCGGACGTCGAACTTCATGATGTCGGTCTTGCCCCGGCCGTCGAAGTTGCCGGCGAGCACCTTGGTGTGCCGGTTCGTGATCCACGTCGCCCACTGCCGGGTGGTGAACGACGCCCCGGTCGACGTGCCGACCCAGACCCCGCCGGGCCCTTCGCTGCCGTCCGGCGCGACGTCGAACTTCAGCACGTCGGCGCGCTGGTCGCCGCCGAAGTCGCCGACCAGCACCTCGATCTCCGGATGGGTGAACCACGTCGCCCAGCGGCTGCCGGCGAACCAGCGCGGCGCCTCCTCCACCGACGGCGCGAACGCGAACGTCGTGGGCATCAGCCGCCACAGACGCTGCACGAGGCCGGCGTCCGAGTATGCGACGAATGCCGGCTGGAACGGGTCGGTCCGGTAGCGGCACCAGCGCTCGACCGCGAGCGCGAAGATCGGGTCGTGCTCGGCCGCCAGCTCGTAGCCGGCCGGCAGCGCTTCGAACGTGATCGAGGAGTAGTCGACGCTCGGGTGGGTCGACGGCTGGTTCTCGGAGTAGTTCACCAACCCGAGGTAGGTGCGGCCGTCACGCGTGGCGGGGTGCAGCGCGGGCAGCAGCTCCTTGCTGCCGCGGTGGTGCGTCAGGACGACCTCGCGCCAGGCGCGCTCGGCGGTCGCGTCGCCGAACATCTCGCTCGCCTCGCGCATCTGCGCCGCGAAGTGCAACGCGTGCGCGTGCGAGTTGATCACGCCGCGCGGCCCGTTGCCGGAGCGCTCGCGCAACGCGAGCGAGTAGGCGAGGTACGGCGTGCCGGTCGCGCTGCGCAGGTCGGAGAACGACGAGGGCGAGCGCGGATCGAGGAACGGCAGCGTGCGCTGGAGCTGGTGGTAGAAACAGTCGCCGTCGCCCGGCACGTGCACCCAGCGGTCGCCGACCTGGTCCATCGTCAGGTGCGCCCACAGGTACACGAGCGCAGGGTAGGAGCGCGCCGACGTGGTGAAGCGGTCGCCGTGCGGGTACGTGTGTTGTCCGCCGCTCCAGGACGGCGCGCGCACCCAGCCGTCGTCGAGCGCGAGGCGGTCGCGCAGGTGGACGCCGGTGCGGATCAGCGTGTCCTCGCGGAAGCGGTGCCCGGACAGCTCGACCGGCACCAGCGCGTCCATCAGGTACTTGTAGTTGTTCCAGTCGATGAACGTGAACCCGGTGGCCGTCTCGGTCAGGAGGCCGTGCTCGGCGTAGAAGTCGTACGCCGACCACGGGTAATGCTGCACCGGCAGGCCGTCGCCGTGCTGCGTTGCGTCGACGAGGAGCAGCACGTTGCTCAAGAACCGCTGTCCGTCGGTCATCGGCGGCAGCGCGATCGCGCGTTCCCAGCGGTTGCCGGAGCGCGCCACCGGCGTCGAGCGGCTGCGCACGCCGGGCCACGGCTGCTGCAGGCCGCCGAGGGGGCCGATCGCCCGCTGCACCCAGACGTCGTCGGTTTCGCCCTGCGCGCGCACCTTGCCGGTGTCGTCACACACCTGCCGCCACAACAGTGTCGTCGCCGGGCTCGAGTGTTTGCCCGGACGTACCTCGACCTGCGCGTGGATCGTGCCGCTCCGCGTGAACTCCCAGATCTCGCGGACCGCGTGATCACCCAGGGTGGCGGTCGCCGACACGCGCACGTAGAAGCTCGACGTGTCCTCGATGCGCAGCGTGCGTGCCTTCCACGCGGTGCTGCCGAGGATCACCTCGTCGGAGGAGATCGCGCGTTCGACGTGGCCGCCGGGCAGGAGGCGGTCGACGCGGAAGCCGCCGTCGCTCGACACCGCGGCGCGGTAGACGCCGTTCTCGACCTGGATGACACTGCCCGAGGACGTCACGTGCAGGCGCGGCTGCTGCGGCGGCCGAGGCTGCGCAGCGACCGCTGCCGCGAGGCCGAGCGCTGCGGCGATGGCGAACGGGCGAGAAGGGGAATGGAGGCGATGGGACTTCATGGCATCACTCGGAATCCGGCGTCCGCCGGCCCGGGGTTCATCGCCAGCGCGATCGCAGCCCACCGCGGAAAACGCGGGGCACGTGCGCGGCGCGCGCCCTCGGCGCGCGCGCAGCGGTCGGCATCCGCGCCCGTGCAAGAGCCGTTCGCACGACCCCGCGCGCCGGGCGTCGTCGGGAACACCTTGCTGCGGGCGCACGAGCGACGAGGTCCGCCGGGACGCTGCCCGCGCCGCGAGCCGGTAGGGCGAGCATCCGGCCCGTCGTGCGCCCGGTGCCGCCACCCGCGCCGGCCGCGCACGCGACGGCCCGGTGTCCGCCGCTGCGGAGCCGCCGCTCGCCCTGTCCCTCAGCCCACCTCGAATCCCTGCCGCACGAGCAACGCGCGCAGGCGGTTCATGCCGAAGGCGCCGCGCGGCCGGAAGTGGTGGTGCGGGAAGTCGCGGATCAGGGTCAGGCTGTCGCGTGCGCGCAGGCCCGCGAGGCGCAGTTCACGTTCGACCAGCTCCACTTGGTGGGCACGCGTGGCGACGAACAGCACCTTGTGTTCGTCGAGTCGGATGCGCGTGCCGCCTTCGCCGACCGCCGAGAGCGCGACGAAGCCGCTCTCGAGCAGGCTCGCGCGGTGTTCACGCACGAACTGCACGAACGACCCCGGCTGGCGCATGTGCGTCGAGGTCGCGCGCCACGCCAGCCGCCTGCGCCGGCACCACACCCAGTCGACCGACACCGAGCGCAGCGCGCCCGCCAGCTCCAGCAGCGCGGCGAACGCCGGTTCCAGCTGGTCGTGCGCCGGCATCGCGACCACGCGGTTCCCCGGTCGGCGCATCCAGCCCGACCGCATGCGGGCGAGCGCGAGGTCGGTCGCCACGCACGACTCGATCGCGCCGGTCGGCGGGACGAACCGCGCCTGCGCCGGGAAGTAGCAGCGCGCCGCACACTGCACGTCGGCGGTCGGCGTCGGCCAGCGCTCGCCTTCGGGCGGCGGCAGCAGGCCGGCGCGGTCGGACGGATCGCGCGCGCTGTCGCAGCACGCCTCGTGCAGCAACAGGTAGTCGGGCAGCGGTTCCGCGGCGCGCGCGATGGGGTCGCGCACCCCGCACATCTCGGCGACGTGCAGCACGCGTTCGATCGCCCGTCCGAGGCTCGGCGCGTCGGTCCAGTACGCCTGATAGAACCCGCGCTGCCGTTCGCGTCCCTCGATGCGGACCTTGAAGCAGCGCTGCAACGGCTCCTTCGTTCCTTGCCGCATGCCGGCAATGGGAATGCTCATTGCGCGGCCGTGCAAGAGCCCGGGTTCCGACAGGGAAGGATCGGCCGGCGGAAGTCGGGTCGGGCCGTGTGCCGGCGCGCGGCCGGGAGCGGCGGACCGCTCGGTTCATGCGCAGGCACCCTCCGCTCCGCACCTCGGCACGTCGCGCGGTCCGACCTACCATCCCCCCCGTGCATCCCGACCTCCACCCGACCCTCGCCGCCTGGTTCCAGCGCACGCTGGGCGAGCCGACCGCGCCGCAGGCGCAGGGCTGGCCGCACATCCGCGCCGGGGAGCACACGCTGATCGCCGCGCCGACCGGCAGCGGCAAGACGCTCGCCGCCTTCCTGTGGGCGCTCGACCGGCTCCTGCGTCAGGGCGAAGCGCTCGCCGACCGCACCGCGGTCGTCTACGTGTCGCCGCTCAAGGCGCTGTCCAACGACGTGCAGAAGACCCTGCTGCGCCCGCTCGCCGAGCTGCGCGCCGCCGACCCGTCGCTGCCCGAAGTGCGCGTGCTGGTGCGCACCGGCGACACGCCGGCGAAGGAGCGCACGGCGATGGGGAAGAAGCCGCCGCACGTGTTGGTCACCACGCCGGAGTCGCTGTTCATCCTGCTCACCACGCGGCGCGGCCGGGCGATGCTGCAAGGCGTCGAGACGGTGATCGTCGACGAGATCCACGCGCTCGCGCGCGACAAGCGCGGCAGCCACCTGGCGCTGACCCTGGAGCGCCTCGACCACCTGGTCGCCGGCGCGGGCGGCCGGCTGCAGCGCATCGGCCTGTCCGCGACGCAGCGGCCGATCGCGGACACCGCGCGCCTCCTGGTCGGCAGCGACCGGCCGTGCGCGATCGTCGACGTCGGCCACATGCGCGCGTTCGATCTCGCGGTCGAGGTGCCCGGCGCGCCGCTCGGCACGATCTGCTCCACCGAGGTGTGGAACGAGATCTACGCGCGGATGGTCGAGCTGATCGGCGCGCACCGCACGACGATCGTGTTCGTCAACACGCGCAAGATGGCCGAGCGCGTCGCCGCGCGTCTGCAGGAGCACCTCGGCAAGGACACGGTCACGAGCCACCACGGCAGCCTCGCGCGCGACCGGCGGCTCGACGCCGAGCAGCGGCTCAAGGCCGGCACGCTGCGCGTGCTGGTCGCGACCGCCTCGCTGGAGCTGGGCATCGACGTCGGCGACGTCGACCTCGTGATCCAGGTCGGGCCGACGCCGGCGATCGCGACCCTGCTGCAGCGCCTCGGCCGCGCCGGGCACGGGCCCGGGCGGGTGCCGAAGGCGCGCATTTTCCCGCTCACCCGCGACGAGCTGGTCGCCTCCGCCGCGCTCCTCCACACCGCGTTCCGCGGCGACCTCGACCGCACCGAGCAGCCGGTCGCACCGCTCGACATCCTCGCGCAGCAGGTCGTCGCGATGGCCGCGGTCGAGCCATGGGCGGAGGACGACCTGTTCGCGCTGTGCCGGCGCGCGTGGCCGTACCGCGACCTCGACCGCGCCACGTTCGACGCGGTCCTCGACCTGCACGCCAGGGGCCGGCACGCGCTCCTGCACCGCGACGGCGTGTACCACCGGGTGCGCGGCACGCGGCGCGCGGTACTGACCGCGATCACCTCGGGTGGCGCGATCCCCGACGTCGCCGACTGGCGGGTCGTGCTCGACCCGGACGACGTGGTCATCGGCACGGTGCACGAGGACTTCGCGATCGAGTCGACGATCGGCGACGTCTTCCAGCTCGGCAACGCGAGCTGGCAGGTGCGCCGGATCGAGCGCGGCACGCTGCGCGTCATCGACGCCAAGGGCATGCCGCCGAGCCTGCCGTTCTGGATCGCGGAGGGTCCGTCGCGCTCGGCGGAGCTGAGCGCCGCGGTGAGCGTCGTGCGCTTGCACGGCGAGGATCCCGCGTGGCTGGTCGCCGAGTGCCGCCTCGCGCCGCCGGCCGCGGAACAGCTCGCGGAGTACCTGCGCGCCG
>DATGPD010000426.1:0-3561 GCA_035305285.1 Planctomycetota bacterium | reverse complement strand
GACCTCGCCGAAGCGCGGGTCATCCTCGACGTGATCGACTCGCCCGACGTGCAGTTCCACCGCGTGGGGCCCCACCGACTGCCGGCCGAGGACCCGATGGGACCGTCGCGGGATCGCTGCCGCTCGGACGCTGGGCGTACGGCAAGGCCCTCGCCCCGATGCCGCGCGACGCGCTCGCCGAGCCGCGCGCGGTCGACGGCCTCGACCCCGGGGTGCGCGCGAGCACCATCTTCGTCGCCGCGGGGAGCGGCAAGCGCGTGCGCCTCGCGGCGGAGCAGGGCGTGCTGTGGATCGACGGTCTCGGCGCGTTCGCCTCTGCCGTGGCGGACCGGATGGCCGACCACATGGCAGAGCTGGATCTGGAGACGCGGCGCGCGCTCGGGCTGATCCAGCGCGACGAGGTCGGCGCCGGCTCGCCCAACGAGCTGATCCCGGCCGACCAGCGTCGCCGGCGTCCGGTCGCGTTCGAGCCGGGTGATCTCGCCAGGGTCGCGGGACTGACCGCGCCGCACGGGCTGGATCTGCGCTGGTGCCATCGGAGCACGTGCCCAGGCTCTCGAAGAGGCTGCCGCGCGGAGCACGCGGCGACCGCGCGCCGGCCGCGCCCCGCTCACACGCCCTGCGTCACCAGCGCCCCGTGATCCCGCGGCCGCAGCACCAGCGTCTGCGAGCGCACGCCGTGCCACGCGAACTCCGCCGCCATCGCCGCCGCGATCGCTTCGCACTTGCTCGGGTCCGTCGTGAGGGCGACCAGGGCCGGACCCGCTCCCGAGATCGTGGCCGCCGCGGCGCCTGCGGCGCGCGCTGCGCGCATGCCCTGCGCCATCCCCGGCACTGCCTGCCGTCGGTACGGCACGTGCACCTCGTCGTCGATGCACTCGGCGAGCAGTTCCTCGTCGCCGAGCGCCAGCGCGCGCAGCACGCCGAGCACGCGCCCCGACGTGCGCGCGGCGGCCCCGTGCGGCAGCGACGCCGGCAGCAGCCGCGCCAGGTCCGCGACTCCTAGCTGGAGCGCGGGGCACACGACGACGAAGCGCCACGCGTCGTCCAGCGCGTGCGGGAACACCCGGTAGCGCGAGCGCCCGTTCTCGCGCAGCTCGCTGCACGTCACCAGCCCGCCGACCAGTGCCGCCGCGCCGTGCGCGGGGTCGCCGCCCAGCTCGACCAGCTCGGTGACCAGCGCCTCGAAGTCCACCTCCTCCTTCGCGAAGCGCACCGCCGCGGCCAGCCCGCACGCGTAGCTCGCCGAGGTCGTCCCGAGCCCGCACGCCGGCGGGATGTCGCTCTCGACGACGAGATGCAGCGCGGGCGGCAGCTTGATCCCGAAGCGGTCGGCGGCAGCGTGCAGGCCGCGCAGGATCGGGTCGTGGCGCGGGTCGTCGAACTGCTCGACGACGCCGGCACGCCGCTCGACGGTGTGTGCCTCGCCCTTGCGGCGCGGCTCGACCCGCACGCGCATCGTGAGGTCGAGCGCCACGCCGAGCACGCGGAACCCCGGCCCCAGGTTGGCCGAGCTGGCAGGGACCTCGAACTCGAACGGCTCCGGCGTGCTCACGTGCGGCGCTGTGACAGCGCGTCCGTCATCGACGCGCGGGCCGCCGCCGCCTGACCCGCGACGGGAACTGCCGCCGGCATCGGCTCACTCGCCGCCGACCGGCAGGAACAAACCGCCGCGGCCCTGGTTGTTCTCGAAACAGACCAGGTCGACGAGCAGCGTCGCGAACACCAACAGCGGGCGCACCGCGTTCAGCTCGGGCAGGTCCTCGTACTCCAGCCCGAACACGTCGGCGTCGGTGAACCACTCCTTCAGCAGGCCGCTCCACTGCTTCTTGATCACGCCGACTTCCCGGCCGCGGAACAGCACGTGGAAGGTCCAGAACTGCAGCACCGGGCTGTCGATCTCGAACAGCTCGCGCCCGTCCGCGGTCTCGACCGTGAAGCGGCGGCGCAGCATCGTGAACCGGCGCCGGATCGCGCCGAGCTTGCGCTCGCCCTCGAACACGTCGATCCGGTGGAAGAACCACGTGAACGGCTTCTCGCCGCGCGCGACTTCCTTGCCGGTCTCGTTGAGTACGTGGATCGTCGCCTTGCGGCCGGAACCGAGGAGCTGGCGGCCGATGACCCGGCCGAATCCGCCGCCTTCCTCGGCGGCGTAACCGATCAGCCGGCCCTGCTCGTCCTTCAGCTCGTAGCGGTTGCGCGTCTCGAAGCCGACGAGGATCTCACCCCACTCCTTGATCTGGTGGATCAGGATGCGTCTGCGTGCGGTCATGGGCAGCGCGGAAGCTACCCAGGCCGCGCGCCCGGAACACCGTCTGCCTGCCCGGCGGCGGTGGGCAGGTCGTCGGAACCGTGTCATGCTGTGGCCGCCGACGCCTCATGCCGACCGTCCCCTGCAGCGCCGGGCCCACGGCGGGTGCGTACGCGTCCGTCGCGCTCGCGAGCCTGATCGCGGGCGTGCTCGCGCTCGACCTCGTCGGCGCGGACCTGCGCGTTCCGCTCTGGTACGAGAACGACGCGCTCTACTACGCGACCGTCGTCAAGGCGGTCGGCGAGCAGGGGTGGTGGTGGAGCAATCCACGCCTGGCGATGCCGTTCGGCCAGGTGCTGCTCGACTTCCCGATGCCCGACACGCTGAGCTTCGCCGTGCTCCGCGTGCTCGAGCCGTTCGCCGGCGACGCGTTCCTGCGCCTGAACCTGTTCTACCTGCTCGGCTTCCCGCTCACCGCGGTCACCGCGTTGTTCGCCCTGTGCCGGATCGGGGCCGCGCGCGCGCCCGCGATGCTCGCGAGCGTGCTGTACGCGGTGCTGCCCTTCCGCCTGCTGCGCGGCGAGGCCCACGTGATGTACACCGCGTACCAGGCGTTCCCGCTCCTGCTGCCGGTGTTGGTCGCGATCGGCACCGGGCAGGTCGACGCGCGGCGCGAGCCGGGCTGGCGGAGGGGCGCGTACGCGCTCGCCGCGTGCGCCGCGGTCGCGTCGACCGGCGGCGCGTACCAGCCGTTCTTCGCCTGCCTCTTGCTGGCCGCGCTCGCGCTCTGGTGCGTCGTGCGCAGCGGGCGGATCGCCGCCGCGGGGCCGGCGCTCGCGCTCCTCGCGTTCACCTTCCTCGTCTTCGTGCTCAACCTGCTGCCGAGCATCCTCCACCGCGTGCGGCACGGCAGGAGCGAGACCGCGCGGCGGTTGTTCTACGAGGCCGACCTTTTCGGGCTGGAGATCGCCTCGCTCCTGCTCCCGGTCGCCGACCACCGGATCCCGTCGTTCGCCGGAGCGCGCGCGGCCTACGACCTGACGCCGGTGGGGCAGGACGGCGCGATGATGGCGCTCGGCATCCTCGGCAGCGCCGGCTTCGTCGTGCTGCTCGGCGCCTTGCTGTTCCGTCGGCGCGGGTCGCCGCCGGACGCGTTCGACGTGCTCGCCGTGTTGAACGCGACCGTGGTGCTCGTCGCCACGGTGGGTGGGTTCGCGCTGCTGTTCAACCTGTTCGTGTCGCCGCAGCTCCGCGGCTTCAACCTCGCCGTCGTGCCGATCGGCATGTTCGCGTTCGCCGCGGTCGCGCTC
>DATGPD010000425.1:0-2537 GCA_035305285.1 Planctomycetota bacterium | reverse complement strand
GTTCAAATCCTGCCCCCGCAACCAGGTCTGGCCGGCAATCCTCGGATTGCCGGCCAGAGTCGTCTCCGGGCCCGGACGCGCCGCGCCCCGCATAGCAGGAAGCTCCCGTTCCGCTCAAGCCGATCGACACCTTCGCCTCCTCCGGGTATCGTCGGGGGCCACACGATTGCTAGCCTGTCTAGCAAAATGAGGGGGTCGCATGGCGGAAACCACGACGGACGGCGATCTGGTCGTCCTGCTGGACGAGGACGGCAACGAGATCGGCACCGCGCCCAAGTCGAGTGTGCACGGCCCGGACACGGCACTGCATCTGGCTTTCTCCTGTCACGTCCTGCGCGCGGACGGCCGGGTGCTCGTGACGCGGCGCGCCCTCGACAAGCAGGCCTGGCCGGGCGTGTGGACGAACTCCTTCTGCGGGCACCCGCGCCCGGCCGAGCCGCTGCTGCACGCCGTGCGGCGACGTGCCGACTATGAGCTCGGTCTCGCGCTCGACCGCATAGAGCTCGCCCTTCCCGTGTTCCGGTATCGCGCCACCGACGCGAGCGGAGTCGTCGAGCACGAGCTCTGCCCGGTCTACATCGCGCGCACCGACGACGATCCGGTGCTCAACCCGCTGGAGGTCACGGGCGCCGAGTGGGTCTCGCCGCGTGACCTCGCGGCGTCACTGGCCTCGACCCCGTGGGCGTTCAGCCCCTGGCTCGTCCTCCAGGCCGAGCAGCTCGACCTGTTCCGCACGCCCTCGCTCGAGCGCCGGCGGGTGTCGTGACCGCCGCCGACCGCGAAGCGGCGCTGGACGCGGCGATCGACGCGGCGCTGGACCGCCTGGCCGACAGGATGGCTCGCCACGGCGGCTCGCTCGCGGACCTCGGGCAGGCGATCGCGCGCGCGGGGCGCGGCGGAAAGCGCCTGCGGCCGCGGCTGGTGCTGCGTGCGTTCCACGCCGCCGGCGGAACGAACTCGCCCGCGCTGCTGCCGACGGCGACCGCGTTCGAACTGCTGCACACCGCCTTCGTCATCCACGACGACCTGATCGACGACGACACGGTGCGCCGTGGCATGCTCAACGTCGCCGGGGAGTTCTGCGCGCGGGCCATGGCGGACGGCGCGGACGCGGCCGAGGCGGCCGCCGTGGGTCGCGCGGCGGCCGTGCTCGCCGGCGATGTGCTGCTGCACGAGACGCATATGGTGCTGGCCCGCGCGCCGCTGGCCGATCCCCTCGCGGAGCGGCTGCGCGACCTGATCGACCAGGCCGTCCTGGTGTCGGCCGCCGGCGAGCTCGCCGACGTGGAACAGGACCTGCGCACCCAGGCGCCCTCGCTGGAGGAGGCGCTGGCAACCAGCCACGACAAGACCGCGGTGTACTCCTTCAGCGCCCCGCTGCGCGCCGGTGCGCTCCTGGCCGGCGCGGACGCCGACGTCGATGCCGCCCTGAATCGCTGCGGCGCGCGGCTGGGTCTGGCGTTCCAGCTGGTCGACGACCTCCTCGGCGCGTTCGGGAGCATCGACCAGGCGGGACGCGAGTCCGGCGCCGACCTCACCGCCGGAAAGCACACGCCCCTGGTCGCACGAGCCAGGGAGATCCGCGAGTGGCCGGCGATCGGGGGTGCGCTGGCGCTGGCGCCGACCGGCGCGGTGGCGCTGCGCGAGGCGCAGGAGGCACTCACCGACAGCGGGGTCCGGCGCGACGTCGAGCAGCTGGCGCATCGGCTCCTCGCCGAATGTCGCGCCGCCGCCCACGGCGTGAACGACGATCTCGCCGCTCTGATCCACGAGGTCGCCGCGATGATCGAGGAGCGGATGCCGTGAGCGGCTGTGCCACGGGCATCGCCCTGTACGACGGCACAGCCCGCGATGCGGCCGCGGTCGTCGTCTCGCGCTACTCGACGTCGTTCGGTCTCGCCTGCCGGCTGCTCGGCGCGCGGGTGCGCCCGCACGTGCGGAACCTCTACGCCCTGGTCAGGGTGGCGGACGAGATCGTCGACGGGCCCGCGGCGGCGGCCGGGCTCTCGCCGGAGGCGATCCGCGACCTGCTCGATGCCCTGGAGACGGAGACCCGCGTCGCGGTGGCGCGAGGGTTCAGCGCGAACCTCGTGGTGCACGCGTTCGCGGCCACGGCGCGCGAGTGCGGCATCGCCGCGCAGCATCTGGATCCGTTCTTCGGGTCGATGCGCGACGATCTCACCGTGCGCCGTCACGATCAGGCATCCCACGACGCCTACGTCTACGGGTCCGCCGAGGTGGTCGGGCTGATGTGCCTGCAGATCTTCGTCAATGCCGGGCGCGATGCGCCGACGGCGCCCCCGGCCGGACTCGTCGACGGCGCCCGCCGACTCGGGGCGGCCTTCCAGGACGTCAACTTCCTGCGCGACGCCGACCACGATCTGCAGGCGCTGGGACGCGACTATCTCGGCGGTGACCAGCGCGACGCCGTGCTCGATCGCATCGAGCGCGACCTCGACGCCGCGGCGACGGTGATCCCGCGTCTTCCCGCCGACTGCCGCCGCGCCGTCACCGCGGCGCACGATCTGTTCGCCGAG
>DATGPD010000424.1:0-3318 GCA_035305285.1 Planctomycetota bacterium | reverse complement strand
CGTCGTCGGACTGACCCTGTTCGCGATCGTCGGCGGGATCTTCGAGTTCTTCATCTTCGGCGGCCTCGGCGGGACCCTGAAGTGGGTCGTCCCACTCGCCCTCATCGCCGCCGGGGCCGTGATGCTGCTTCGCCGGGACGGAGCGGAACCGTGACCCCGTGAACGCCCGCGAACACGCCGAGGAACCCGAACCGCGCTCTTCCACGGGCCCCAGCCGCGCCGTCGCGCTGCCCCTGGCCCTCCTGGGAGCCGGTGTGCTTTGGCTGCTGGTCGAGGTCGGCTTCGTGCCGAACGGTCTCACCCGCGCGCTCCTCCTGTGGTGGCCGCTCTTCCTGGTGGCCACCGGCATCGACCTGCTCGCGCCGCGGGCGCGCCCGTGGCGTGTTCCCTTCACCGTCCTCGCCGCCATCGCGGTCCTGATCCTGGGCGTGGTCGGGCTCGGCGCCCCGGAACCCCCCGAAACGACGACCGCGCACGAGGCCCTTCCCCCCGGGGCGCGCGCGCTGCACGCCATCGTCGACCTCGGGAACGCCCACGGCGTCATCACCCAGGCCAACGCCGTCGCCGTGCTGCTCGACGGCACCTTCGAAGGACGGCCCACGCCGCTGGTCCAGACCGGTGGTCTGAACGACATCGTCGTCGAGGTGCGCCCCGCCAGCGACGCACCGCCCCTCGCTCGGAGCGCGGGCACCTGGAAGCTCGCGCTCACCCCCACCCTGCCGACGGCGCTGGAACTCCGCAGCGGCGCCGGCGGGGCGCTCGCCGATCTCTCGACCTTCGCGCTCGACTCGCTCGCCGTGGACGCCGGGAACGGGGATGTCCACTTGCTCCTGCCTGGGCGGGGCGAAGGGTACGAAGTCCGGATCGACGGCGGGCGCGGGCACGTCGAACTCGACGTCCGCGCCGGCGCGTCGCTCGACCTCGTCGCGGAGCTCGGCGCGGGCGGCGCCACCCTTCGCGTCGAGCCCGGCTCTGACGTGCGCGCCCTCGTCGCCACCGGCCGCGGCGACCTCGTCCTGGACCTGCCGCAAGACGCCCCCATCCGTCTCGAGATCCTCGAGGACGGTCCCGGGCGCGTCGACGTGGGCAACGCCCTGATCCGGCGGGTGGGTAGCGGCGACACCGGCATCTGGCAAAGCCTGGCGCTGGAACGCGGCGGCCGCGTCATCGACGTGCGCGTCGTCGACGTCGGCGCCGGGTCCATCACGGTGCGCTGAGGCCCCCATGCGGCTCATCGTCACGCACGAACAACCCGACTTCGACGCCCTCGCCAGCCTGGCGCTCGCCAAGCTGCTCTTCCCCGGCTCGGTCGCCACCGTACACGGCGCCATCAGCCCGCCCATGCAGACCTTCCTGCGTCTCTACCGCGACCAGCTCGACCTGGTGGAACCCGAACACGTCGACTTGGACGCCGTGCGGGAACTGGTGGTGGTCGACACTGCCGACCCCAACCGCATCAAGCCGTTCGACGCGCTGCTGGGCCGCGTACCCGTCACGCTCTACGACCATCACCCGCGACCCGCCCAGCCCATCGCCGCCTCCCGCGGCATCACCGAACGCCTCGGCGCGACCGCCACACTGCTCACGCGCGAGCTCATGGCCACCGACGTGCCGATCCCGCCACCGGTCGCGAGCCTGGCGCTGCTCGGCATCCACGAGGACACCGGCAACCTGAGCTTCGACTCCACCCAACCCGACGATTACCGGGCCGCGGCGCATCTCCTCGCCAGCGGCGCGAACCTGCAACTCGTGCGGCGCTTCACCCACGACGCGCTCAACGACGAACAGCGCGCGTTCCGCGAAGCGCTGCTCGCCCAGGCGCGCACCACCACCGTGGCGGGGCGCCTGGTGGTAGTGGCGGCGTTCACGCACCCCACCTACGTCGCCGGCGTGTCGGGGCTGGTGAACGACCTCCTCGAACTCCACGCCGCCGACGCCGCCTTGGCGGTGGTGCGGATGGACGGCCGCACGCTGGTGTTCGCGCGCAGCAACGAACGCTTCGACAGCGCCGCGGCCCTGGCGGAAGCCATCGGCGGCGCGGGACACCCCGGCGCGGCCTACGGGAAGTCCGATCAACCGCCCGAGGAGACCGCAGAACGCGTCCTGTCCGCCCTGGCGCGCCACGCCACCCCCGTGCTTACGGCCCGCGACCTGATGAGCGCGCCGGTAAAGTCGATCGCCGATCACGCCACCGTCGCGGAAGCCCAGCAGCGCCTGTTGCTCTACGGTCACAACGGCATGCCGGTGCTGGACCCGGCAGGCCGCGTGGTCGGCGTGGTGTCCCGGCGCGACCTCGACCGTGCGCTACGCCACGGCCTGGGCCGCAGCCGCGTGTCCGGCTTCATGAGCCGCACCGTCGTCAGCGCACCGCCCTCGTCGACCTTGGCGGAACTCGAGGAGCTCGTGCTGCGGCACAACATCGGGCGCATCCCCATCATCGACGGCACCGACCTGGTCGGCATCGTGACCCGCACCGACCTCATCGGCGCGCGCCATCGGGACCTGCGCGAGGACGACCCCGCCGCGGCGCTCCTGGACCGGCTGCCGCCGAGCGCGGCGCGCGCCATCGAACGCGCCGCGGCGCTGGCGGGTGACGCGACGCTGCTGTTGGTGGGCGGCACCGTCCGCGACCTCCTGCTCGGCACCGGCCTGAAGGACCTCGACCTAGTGGTGGAAGGCGACACGGCGGAGCGCTTCGGCTCGCGCCTGCAGCAAGCGCTGGGCGGAACGCTGTCGTGCCACGTCGACTTCGGCACCTGCACGCTGCAGCTCGAGGACGGCCTGGTCATCGACCTGGCCACCGCGCGCGAGGAGGTGTACGCGCGGCCCGGAGCCCTGCCCGACGTCACGCCCAGCACCCTGCGCAAGGACCTGTCGCGCCGCGACTTCTCCGTCAACGCCATGGCGCTCCGGCTGCATCCGAAACCACCGCAGCTGATCGACCCGTTCTCGGGCGAGGCGGACCTGCGCGCGCGGCAGTTGCGCGTGCTGCACCCACTGTCGTTCATCGAGGACCCCACCCGCATCCTGCGCGGGGCGCGCCTGGCAGGCCGGCTCGGGTTCCGCTTCGAGGCGGTCACCGCCGAGCACGCGCGGGCCGCGCTGGTGCCGGAGATCCTCGCCAACGTCAGCCGCTCGCGGTTGCGCGCCGAGCTCGAGCTCACCTTGGCGGAACCGCGGGTAGCGCCGGCGCTCCGTCGGCTCGAAGAACTCGGCGCCGTGCGCGCCATGTTCCGCCTGCCCTACGACGGCGCGCCGATCTCCGCCGCCGCACTGGTGGAGGCGCTCGACGCGCTGCGTCGCGAAGGAGACGTTCCC
>DATGPD010000423.1:0-2390 GCA_035305285.1 Planctomycetota bacterium | reverse complement strand
ACCGGCGCAAGGACGAGTTCCTCGCCGTGCTCGCACATGAACTGCGCAACCCGCTGTCACCGATCCTCAACGCGATCACGATCCTGCAGCGCGAGAGCTTCGAGCATCCGCAGCACGCCTGGTGCCGCGACGTGATCGGTCGGCAGGCGGCCCACCTGAGCCGCCTGGTCGACGACCTGCTCGACGTGTCGCGGATCACGAGCGGCAAGGTGAAGCTGCAGAGCGCGCCGGTCGACCTGGCGACCGTGGTCGCACGCGCGGTCGAGGCGAACCGGCCGCTGATCGACCATCGGCGGCACCGCCTGCAGGTCGCCGTCCCCGACGTGCCCTTGATCGTCGAGGGCGACCTCCTGCGCCTTGCGCAGGTGGTCGGCAACCTGCTCAACAACGCGGCGAAATACACGCCGGACGAGGGCCAGATCGCGATCGACGTCGCCCGCGAGGACGGCGGCGAGGGACCGCGCGCCGTGATCCGCGTGCGCGACAGCGGGGTCGGGATCCCGGCGGCGATGCTGACCCGCGTGTTCGACCTGTTCGTGCAGGGCGAGGCGAACACGGAGCAGGCGCAGGGCGGCCTCGGTATCGGCCTCGCGCTCGTGCAGAGCCTGGTCAGGCTGCACGGCGGGTCGGTGGTGGCCAACAGCCAGGGCAGCGGCTGCGGCAGCGAGTTCGTCGTGACGCTCCCGCTCGCGGCGCCTGACGTCCAGGGCCGTGCGCCCGCACCCGCGCGCAAGGAGGCGCGCCGCAACGGGCCGCACGTCGTCCTCGTCGCGGACGACAACACGGACTCCGCGGAGAGCCTCGCCATACTCCTGCGCGCGTCGGGCCACCGCGTGTACACGGTTGCCGACGGCGTCGAGGCGGTCGCCGCCGCGGAGAAGATCCGGCCCACCGTCGTCCTGCTCGACGTGGGGATGCCGCGCATGAACGGCTACGACGCCGCGCGGCACATCCGCGCGCATCCGTGGGGGCAGCGGATGCTGCTGATCGCGCAGACCGGCTGGGGTCAGGAGCAGGATCGGCGGCGCAGCGCGTCGGCCGGGTTCGATGCGCACCTGACCAAGCCGCTCGACCTGGAGGCCTTGCTGCGCCTGCTCAACGAGCGCGCGGCGGTCGGCCGGTCCTAGGCGGATGAGAACCGTCTCCCGCGCGGCGGAGCCCGCGTGCCCCGGGGCGTCCCGTCGTTCGTCCCGGGCTCACACGCGCCGCCGGCGCGCGCCGGTCGGCTTCGCCGCGGCAGGAGACGGTCTCGGAAGGTCACGCCATGCCGGCGGTGCCGGCGGCGCCGGGCTTGCGCACCTCGCCGCTGCGGATCTCGCCGCGCCAGGCGCCGGTCTCGCGCGGCTGCGACTCGATGAACTCCTTGAACCGCTTGAGGTCGCCCTTCACGCGCGCCGACACCACGCCGATCGCGCTGCCGGCCTTCTCGACCGCGCCCTGCGGCTCGTACTCGAGGCGCAGCGTGATGTGGCAGCGGTTGTCGCCGAGCGGCTGGAACGTGACGCTGCCGGCGTTCGTCGCGCCTCCGGTGCTGCGCCAGCCGATGCGCTCGTCAGGCACCTGCTGCGTGATCTCCGCGGTCCACTCCAGCTCCTTGCCGCCGACCTCGGCGCGCCAGTGCAGGCGCTTGTCGTCGAGCTGCCGCACCTCCTTCACGCCCTCCATGAAGCGCGGGAACTCTTGGAACTGCGTCCACTGGTTGTAGGCAACGCGGACGGGGACGTCGACTTCGATCGTGTCTTCGATATGTGCCATGACAGTTCACCTCGGATTTCTGGGGGGCCGCCGACCTGCCGCGAGAGGCGCGAGACACCGAGCAGCAGGTGCGCGTGGTGCGGTCGCGCCGCGGACGGCGCTCGGGGAAGCGACGTCCGCGGCGCGCGCCGCGTTGAAAGAGCGGTAAATCGCTGGGCGTCTCGCAAGGGGCGGGCCGTGGCGCGGCACCCTGCCGCGCGGCCGGCCGTGCGCGCGCCGGCAGCACCGCGACGGCCCGGGCGGTGGTGCATGGTTTGCACCGCCGTGCAGCGACCCACCGAGTCCGCGGGCAACGCATCGCAGCGAACATGAGCACTGCTCCGCCTCCTCCCCGTCTCGGCCGCTACCTGCGCGCGCTGACCGAACCCGCGCGCAGCGCGTCGGGCGGCCTGGTCCTCGTGTGGCGCCTGATCGTCGGCACGGTGCAGGGGTTCTCCGAGCACAAGGTGCTGACCCTGGGCGCCGCGCTCGCGTTCTTCGTCTCCCTCTCGCTCGCGCCGATGCTGGTCATCCTGCTCGCGGTCGCCGGCCTGCTCGGCGACGACGTGCAGGCCAGGTTCGTCGAGCAGATGACCGAGCTGGTCGGACCGAACGCCGGCGCGGCGCTGGAGACGGTCATCGAGTCGGCGCGCCGC
>DATGPD010000422.1:0-2361 GCA_035305285.1 Planctomycetota bacterium | reverse complement strand
TCGACGCCGACAAGACCCGGCCGTACGCGATGTGGCTGTTCGTCGGCAGTGACAAGGAGCCGTACATGGGGCTCGAGCAGAACCTGGCGCCCGACGAGAAGCGCAGCCTGCTGTTCTACAAGAGCGCGGCGAGCTGGCACGCGACGATCAACGGCGAGGAGGTCATCCTCTACGACAGCAACGCCGACGGCCGGCTGATGACGTCGGATCCGTACCAGTTCGGCCTGCAGGTGCCGAACGTGGAACCGGGCAAGATGACCACGGTGCCCGCCTACGACTGCATGCAGGTCGGCAGGAAGGGGGCCGTCCAGCCGTTCTCGGAGTACGCCAAGATCGGCGACAAGTGGTTCCACTTGCGGCCGGCGAAGGACGGTGCGGCGATCAGCGCCCGGGCGGTGGTGCCGGAGTTCCTGCCCACCGGGACGCTGCAGATGAAGTGGACCGGGCCGCGCTCGACGCACGTGCACTGCCTGGTCGTGCGCGGCGAGGGCAACCTCTCGGTCGCCGCGTTCAACCTGGCGTCCGGCAAGCCGGTCGAAGTGCCGGCCGGCTCGTACGTGATCGACTTCGGCCGGGTGAGCGAGGGCAAGGGGTCGACGATGGTCACTGCCGACATCCTGCGCGGCGAGAGCGAGCCCATCCGGGTCGAGGCCGGTGCGACCACGGTGGTCACGATCGGCGCGCCGTTCACCTTCGCGTTCGAGAAGACGCCGCAGGGCACCGACGTCGAGATCGACGCGCACAAGATCCGCGTGCTGGGCGCGGCCAGGGAGCATTACCTGCGCCTCAACGGCTGCGTGCCCGAGATCGACGTGCTGTTCGCCAAGGACGAGAAGGGCCGGGGGCAGAAGGTCGTGGGCAGCTTCGGCCCGGTGCCCGACCACGACGTCGCGACCAGGCTGAACGCCGAGTTCCGCGACATCGGCTACTACAACCCGATGTTCCCCATCGTGAAGGGCGCCAAGGAGCGCCTGACCGTGCTGCGCTTCACGCCGGCGGGCGAGGGCTTCGTCGCGCTGCGCACCGCCAAGTCGAAGGTGTTCGGCAAGATCGAGTCCGCCTGGAAGTGAACTGCTGCGGGCGCGGCCGCCGGGCTGCTAAGCTGCCGCGCCTGCAATGCTCGACGTCAAGGTGATCCGGGAGCAGCCCGACCTGGTCCGGGCCGGCGCGTTGAAGAAGCGGTTCCCCGACCGGGTCGCGGTCATCGACCGGGTGCTGGAGCTGGACCGCGCGCTGCGCGAGCTGATCCCGCAGCTCGACCGCCTGCGCGCCGAGCAGAAGGCCGCGGCGCGGCAGCTCGGGGCGTTGAGCGAGGCGGAGCGGCAGACGCACCTCGCCGCACAGCGCGAGGTCAAGGCGCGGGTGCAGGAGCTGGAGGAGCAGGAGAAGCAGCTGCGCAGCGAGCTGGAGGCGCAGCTCCTGCTGGTGCCGAACGTGCCCGACCCCGAAGTGCCGGACGGCAAGGACGACAGCGAGAACGTCGAGATCCGCCGGGTGGGGGAGGTCGTCGCGCGTGACTTCCCGGTGCGCCCGCACGACGAGCTGGCGATCGCGCAGGGCTGGCTCGACGTCGAGCGCGCCGCGGCACTGGCGGGGTCGCGCAACTACCTGCTGTTCGGGGACCTCGCGCTCCTGCACGACGCGGTCCTGCGCTTCGCCGTCGACCACATGGTGGCCAAGGGGTTCGTCCCGGTCGACCCGCCGCTCCTGGTCCGTGCCGGCGCGATGCGCGGCACCGCGTTCTTCCCCGGCGGCGAGGAGCAGACCTACACCTGCGAGAAGGACGAGCTGTACCTGATCGGCACGGCGGAGGTCCCGGTCACCTCGATCCACGGCGACGCGATCCTCGACGAGTCCGAGCTGCCCAAACGCTACGTCGCGCGCTCGGCGTGCTTCCGGCGCGAGGCCGGGACCTACGGGCGCGACACCAAGGGCTTCTATCGCGTGCACCAGTTCCAGAAGGTCGAGCAGGTCATCATCGATGTCGCCGACCGCGAGAGGAGCCGGCAGCACCACGAGGACATCGTGCGCAACTCGGAGGAGGTGCTCGCCGCACTGGAGCTGCCGTACCGGGTGGTCGCGGTGTGCGGCGGCGACCTCGGCGTGCCGCAGGCGATGAAGTACGACATCGAGTGCTGGATGCCGTCGCGCGGCGCCTACGGCGAGACGCACTCCGCGTCGCGCTTCTACGACTTCCAGGCCCGCCGGCTCGGCATGCGCTACCGGCGCGCGGCGGACAAGAAGGTCGCGTTCTGCCACACGCTGAACAACACCGTCGTCGCCAGTCCCCGCATCCTGATCCCGCTGCTCGAAGTGCACCAGCAGCCCGACGGCACGGTCCGCCTCCCCGACTGCCTCGTC
>DATGPD010000421.1:0-2247 GCA_035305285.1 Planctomycetota bacterium | reverse complement strand
CGTCGTCGGCGCGCGCGACGAGCAGCACGCGCCCGCCGCACGCACCGGCGCCGAGGTCGCGCGAGCCCAGCTCGGGCAGCTCGACCGGCGCGTCGATCGCGCCGGCGGTGACGCGCGCGACCTTCCACGCGCGCTGCGTGCGGAAGAACACGAAGCCCTCGTCGCCGACGCCCACCGCGACCGGATCGTCGCGCGTCGCGCTGTGCGGGATCGCGCGCGGTGCGGCCCACGCGCCGTCGCCGGTGCAGGCGCGCACGCTGGTCGCCGAACAGCGCGGGTCGACGGTGACGAGCCAGGTGATCCCGCCGACGATGAACAGGGCGGGCGCCGCGCCGCAGACCTCCACGTTCCGGCGCACGCCGCAGTGCGTGCTGCCCCCGTAGTTGACGTCGGCGACGACCGGCTCTCGCGAGAACGTACCGTCGTGGTCCCAGTCGATCAGCGTGGCGTCCGGTCCGTCCGCCGCCAGCGTGAAGCGGAACGGCGGCGCGCTCAGGTAGCGCAGCGTCTCGAGCGGGAAGGGCAGCCGCTCGGGCAGTGCGGACTCGCGCAGCTCGACGGCACGGAAGCGGCCGTCGCTGAAGCGGATCGCTTCCGGGTCGCCGCCGAGCTGGTAGTTGAAGGCGTAGTTCATCAGCGACGGGTAGAGCGGACACCACGCCGGCCCCGAATCGCCTTCGTGCGACAGGGAGAGCTGGTGGCCCAGCTCGTGGGCGATCGCCGCCCAGTGCGCGCCGGCGCTTCCCAGGTCGCCGGTCTGCTGCGCCTGACCGCCGCCGCCCGGCGTGATCTGCAGCCAGTGCACGAGCCCACGCTCTTCGGGGCGCAGCATCCGGTTGCCGACGTCCCGCCACGCGCCCTGTGCTTCCGGGGGCACCGGGTCCGTCCAGCGGACGTGCAGGCTGATCCCGCGCGAGCCGTCGGGGTTCACAACCGGCAGCGCCGCGTACGGACGGCGCGCCTTCTCGACTTCACGGCGCGCCCGCTCCTCGTCGACCTGCGCGTAGCGGGACACGACCAGCACGACGTCCCGCCGGGTCGGGCTGAGCGTCCCGTCGCCCGCGGCCACGCCGCGCGGCAGGCCGTGCACCTCGAAGCCGTCGAGCAGGCCGTCGTCGTCGGTGTCGCGGTCGTGCGGGTCGCTGCCGCGCTCGGCCTCGTCCGCGTCGGCGAGGCCGTCGCCGTCCGCGTCGGGCCCCGCGCGCAGGCGCATCGCGACCCGGACGACGCGGTGCGCGTGCGGGCGGCGCGCGGTGAACACCGCGCCGGCGTCGGGGCGCCCGTCGCCGTCGAGGTCGGCGCCGAAGGTCGCGTGCAGCTCCGCGTCGGGTTCGTAGGGCGGCGGCTCGACCGGCTGCAGGCCGTCGCCCGCGTCCGATGGCGCGGGCGGGACGAAGCCCTGCAGCTCGCGCTCGTCGCGGAAGCGCACGGGGTCGCGCACGGCGAACAGCACGTCGCGCTCCGGATAGCGCACGACCACCTCGCACCCGGGGGCCGGATCGAGGTCGGCGACGACGAGGTCGACGGCTCCCTTCGCCACGCCCTCGCGCAGGACTTCCCACGGGGACGCCTTCCAGCCGTGCACGCACGCCGCCCAGCAGAGCTGGCCCGCACCGTTGAGGGTGACGACGTCGGCGAAGCCGTCGCCGTCGATGTCGCCGGCGGCGAACAGCGTGCAGTCGAGTCCGGTCGTGACCCAGTCCTCGCTGCGCGCGAACGTGCGGGCCGCGATGGACGCGATGGGTACGTCCTCGGCCGCCGGCGGCTGGAGCGCGGCGGCGACGGTCAACAAGACGACGAGCACGCGCGCATCATGCCGGCGCGCGCCCCGCCGCGCGCGCGCCTACTTCTTCTCCTCCACCTTGCGCACGACGTAGCCGCCGTTGCTCTGCACCACGACGACGCGCACGTCCTTGCCGGGCAGGCTCTCGATGCCCGTCGCGTCGGGGGCCACCAGCGGGATGCGCTCGCCACCGACGTCGAGCGTGATCGTGTGGTTCTCGACGTCGACCGACGACACCTTGCCCTCCAGCTCGCTCTCGTCGTCGCTGATCTTCTTCGCGGCGCCCTTGATCTTGTCGGCCGCGGCGCGCGACAGCTCCTTCAGCTTGTCGCCGGCCTTGCCCCAGTCGGCCTTGAACTTGTCGGCGTCCCACGTGAGCACGAACCCGCTCTTGCCTCCGGCTTCGGCGGGCGACGCGGTGAACCAGCCGCGCACCCAGCCGACCGCGGCCGTCGCGAGGACGA
>DATGPD010000420.1:0-2172 GCA_035305285.1 Planctomycetota bacterium | reverse complement strand
CAACTTTGCGTCGATCCGGGTCACGCACACCAACCCGTTCCGCGTCCTGGATTTACCTGCCGGGCAGGACTTCGTGTTGCAGCGCGGCCTCATCTCCCTGAACCAGCCGCCCGGCGTGGCGACGGTCGAGGCCCTGCGGTGCACCGGACGCGTGCACTTCGAGCAGCTCGACGTTTCGAACTACACCTCCGGGCCCGGGATCGCCGTCGTGGATTGCTCCGCGGTGACCCTGCGTGAGTGCCGGGTGGTCGGCGGCTGGCCGGCGCTGTTCGTGCGCGATTCCACGGTCGTGTTGACCGGCAGCACCCTGGTCGGCGGGCCGGCCGACTCGGCCCCCGCCGGCGACGGCATCATCGCGGTGCAGAGCCGACTCCAGCTCGCCGGCTGCCAGGTGTCCGGCGGCGCAACCTTCAGCTCGCAGTCGCCCGGTGCCGCGGCCACGTTGCACGCCTGCTCGGTCACCGCCGGCGGCGGAGCGATCGGCGGCTGGATGAAGGCCGGTTCCTCGCTGCGCGGCTCCCCGGCCAGCGTTCCCGCGGTTCGCGGCCAATCCAGCCTGCTGGAGCTCGATCCGGGTCTCCCGGTGACGGGGACGGGATCTCAGCCGGTCGTGGGCGTGGCCGTCGTCAACCGCACGGTCCCGTCGCTCGTCATGCACGGCGTCTCGGTCGTGCTCTCGCAGTTCGAGGGTGATCCGACTGCGGCGACGGCGACGCTGATCGGGGTCCCGAGCGATCCGATCTACAGCGCGGCCTTCTCCGGCGCCCTCTGGATCGCGCCGCCATCGCTGGTCACCCTGCCCGGAGTGTTCGGCGGCTACCGTCCGCTGGGCCTGCCGCCGGGGACCACGCTCGCGTTCCAGGTCGCCAGCGTCACGACCACGGGCGTCGAGCTGTCGAACGTCGTGATCGCCACCGCGCCGTAGGCGGCGCGCGGAGCTGTCCCCTCGTTCGGGGGCGATCCGCGAGACCCATGCATGGTGACGGGTCGTGGGTCTCGACCTGCGGCCGGTGCGTGAGCGACATGCGGGTCGATGTCCCCGCGGCGCGCCCCCCTTTTGGCACGGAAGGCGCTCGCAGCCAGAGGGAACCGCCCGCGAGCGCTCCGTGCCTGCTCGCGAAGGTCGTATGCGCGAGCGCTTGTGGCCGTCACGCGCGATGGGGATAACACCGTGCACCGACCCCCGCCTTCGCGCCGCTGCGGTCTCCAGGCTCCGGAACGACGCCGCAGGCCCGCCTTCGCGTCCTCCGAAGCAGGGCTTCCGGCAGGATGCACGGCCGACGCCTTCGCGGCCGGTGGGAGAACGAGCGGCGCACGCGCCCGTCGAGAACCTGCTGAGGTTGCGCGGATTGGGAGGATCGCCGCGCGCCGGGCCGAGTGCCTCCGGGCACCGCCGTGCATGCGCGGCGCCCGCGCGGTCCGCCCGCGTTCCCGTGCGCCTGCTGCGCGCCGGCTACCATCTCCGGCGTCCCGAAGGAGCGACCCATGCGCACGTCTTCCGTTTCCCTTCCCCTCGTCGCGGTCCTCGCCTCGTCCGTTGCGCGTGCGCAGACGCCGCCGTGCTTCGCGCTGAACGACCAGAGCACGGCGGTCAGCGGCGCGATCACCGGCTACGCGTTCTCCGGGCCGGTCAGCGTCGCATGGGAGTTCACGACCAGCGCCGACCTCGTCGTCCAGGCGGCGCAGATCTTCACGCAGAACACGTTCCTCGCCCACGACATGACGCTGGAGATCTGGAGCGACGGCGGCGGCGTGCCGCTCGCTCGGCTCGGCGGCGGCGCGTGGAAGATTTCGACCGCGGCGGGGCGCGAGTGGCAGGGTACGAACTTCGACGCGCCGGTGCCGCTGCCGCAGGGCCTGCCGCACTGGCTCGTGTGGACCGAACCCGGGTCGAGCCTCATCCCCGTACAGCCCGGCGGCTTCGCGGTTCCCGCCGCACAGCGGATGACCGGCGGCGGGTGGACCCCGCGCACCGCGGAAGCGCCCAAGTTCCGCCTGTTCTGCAACCTGCTCGACGCGGTCGGTGTGCAGCCGCAAGGCATGCCATGCGCCGGTGCGGCGGGGCTCGGCACCGCGCTCACCAACCAGGCGCCCATGGTGGGCAACTCCGAGTTCCTGATCGACGGCACGGGCTTTCCGCCGGGCGCGCCCGCCGCGCTCGTGGTCGGCTTC
>DATGPD010000419.1:0-2577 GCA_035305285.1 Planctomycetota bacterium | reverse complement strand
CTGGCCCTCGCCGATCGGCAGCGGCCGGTCGGCGTACGCCTCGCTCGCCAGCTCGGGCTGCACGAACCGGTGCCGTTCGATCTGCAGCATCGCGTCGAGCACGCGCGGATCGCGCACGCCGCGCGCCTCGACGTGCTCGCGCACCATGCGCGTGCGCGCGGCGAAGAACGGGTCGCGCGCCTCGTCGTTCATGGCACACGCCGCCAGCAAGGCGATGCCGACCGGGAAGGATGGTCCTCGCGCCATGGCCTTCGATCGAAACGATGCGTGCCGCGCATTGGGTCAGCGGATCCGTCGCCCGGCCGCGCGCCGGTGCGCACACCCTACCCGACTCCGGTCGTGCAGCGGTCGGTTCGGCGGCCGGTGCACGGGTCGCCTCCGGACGGCGACGCTCGGCACGTGTGCGCGAGCGCTGCAACAACCCGGCCAGCCCCTGCAACTCGTGCACGATCCGGACGGACGGCATCGCGGACGGCGGCGCGGATGGACCATTGCGCTCGGCACGGTTTGATGTAGCTGCCTGCATCCGCGTCGCGGAGGCCATATGCAGAACGAACCCGAAGCTGCGCGCGAGCGCGACCGGTCCTCTCCCCAGCCGTCGCCAAGGCCCGCCGAGCCGCGGGCGAGACCTACCCGACCGAAGTCGCCGCTCAGCGACGACGATCTGGTCGACGAGGCGAGCATCGGATCGTTTCCCGCGAGCGACCCGCCGCCGTGGACACTCGGCAAGCGGCGGCGCCGCCCGGCACTTCCCGGGTGACGTAACGCTTCACGGCCGCGTGCAAGGACTGCAGGACCGCGCGCGGCGCGCTTCCCGCGCGGCGGTCGGAGTCGCGACCGCCGCGTCCCTCAGGCGGCGGCCGGGTCGGCCGCCGCCGGCTCCCGCCTCAGTAGATCTTCACGCACACCACGTTGGTGAACGTGAAGCTCGCCGGGCCGGCCAGCCCCTGCATGTGGAGCCCGAGCCCGACGAGGCGCGGGTTGTTCGGGATCGGGAAGGGGACCGTCGCCGCGCCCGGCACGATGACCGAGCTCGGAACGAGCGTGTTCATGTCCATGCGGAACGCGCAGCCGATGCCGGGCACGGACACCGCGGGTCCGCGGCCGAGCGAGAAGGCGACGGCGGTGACGTTGCTGCTCGCGCCGGTCACGTTGAGCACGGGCGTGCTACCGAGTGAGGTCGGGCCGTCGATCGACAGGCTCGCGTGCAGCTGCGAGCAGGAGTCGAACGGCGACACGCCGCTCACCACCTCCAGCAGGTTGCTGACCCCGTCGCCGTCGAGGTCGCCGTGCGGGTCGACCACCGTCGCGTGGTGGTAACGCGTGCTGAGCGCCGCCTGGACGCCGGCACCGACGTCGGCCGCGACCTCCAGCGTGCCGTTGACCGGGTCGATGCGCACCACTTGCGGGGTCGTGCGCGTGGTCGCCCACAGGTTGCCGAAACCGTCGATCGCGAGCCCGAGCACGTCGGTCGACACGATGTAGGTGTTGACCGTGGTCCCGGACGCCGCGTCGACCTGGTGCACGCGCCCGCTGCGGAAGTCGCCGACCCAGATGTTCCGCACCGTGCCCAGGGTGCGATCGATGTCGGCGATCACCGAGCCGAACTGGCCCCCGGCGGCGACCACGTGGGAGGCGACCTGCGTGCCGGTGGAGTCGACCTCGATCAGCTCGCCCGACGTGCCGTCGCCCACCACCCACACGTGGCTCGGCACGCCCGTGCCGCGGAAGTCGGCGACGATGCGGGTCGGCTGGACCTGCGAGTTGGTCAGCGGGAACGTCGTCGGCTGCCGCGTGAGCGCATCGATCTTCGTGACCGCTCCGGGCGGCGAGATCCGATGCGCGATCCACTTGTTGCCGTCGCTGTCGACCGTGATCCCGAGCGGCGAGGCCGTGGCCAGCGGGATCGCCCCGAGCGAGTTGCCGTTCGCGTCGAACTCCTCGACGCCGGATCCGCCCGACACCCAGGCATGGCCCGCCGCGTCGAACGCGATGTCGTACGGACTGCCGAGCGAGAAGGTGACCGTCGCGAACACCGACCCGTCGGGATTGAGGATGTCGAACTGGCTCTGGATGAAGCGGACCACCCAGATCTTGCCGTCCGGAGCGACGTGGCAGCTGCGCAGGTCCGTGGTCATCGGGATCGTGTTGATCACGGTCCCGCAGCTGCTCACCTCCGAGATGGTCCGGGCAGTGCGCGCCGCCACGAAGTAGGTCTCCTGCGCCGTGAGAACGCCGCAGACGCTGGACAGGAGGATGCACGAGGCCGCGAACCCGGCGCGGCGAGGAAAGGACGTCATCAGCGGTGGAAGAAAAGACAGAGAAGGGAGGAACAGGCAGGCTCGCGGACGGAGGTCGCGAAGCCGAGCCCAGGGCCCCAAGAGCATGCCACAGACCGCGCCCGCGGGACTGCCGCCGTGCACTCGGCCCGCCCGACGCGCCGGCGGCACCTTGCCTTGCCCGCCCGACGCGCCGGCGGCACCTTGCCTTGCCCGCCCGACGCGCGAGGATGCGGAGGTTTTCTCTCTTGCAGCCGCCGCACACGGAGCCCGCCGATCGGTCGCACGACGCTGCACC
>DATGPD010000418.1:0-8172 GCA_035305285.1 Planctomycetota bacterium | reverse complement strand
AGGTCGAGACGCAGACGCTCGATCTGGTACTTGCGCATGCGCAGCGCGTAGGCGTGCGACGACGGCTGCAGCTGCGCGAGCGTCTCCGCGCCGAACTCGCGCTCCAGCCACGCCTCGAAGCGCGGCTGGTCGCCGAGGCAGCGCGGCGCGAACCAGCGCGTCCCGCCGCCGTGCCGCGCGCGCCACGCGGCGAGGTCGAACCAGGTGTCCGCCGCGATGCACTCGCCGAGCAGGAGCGGCTTCGCCTCGCGCGCGGCGATGTACTCGCGGAGCTGGCGCAGCTTGCCCGGCCACCACGAATTGTTCCCGTACGGATGGTCGTCGTAGAAGTCGAACACCCGCAGCCACTCGATCCACGAGCTGTCGTCGACCACGAGGGTCTGCGGAACCGTCGCCTTGGCGTCGTCGTAGAGCGCGCGCACCACCGCGAGGTCGGCGGAGTGGCCAGTCTCGCAGGTCAGGCTGCGGAACGGCACGCAGGCGTGGCTGCGGTCGTGCAGGAAGAACTCGTGGAACTCGCGCGCCAGCTCGTCGCGGTACTCCGCGGTCAGCTTCGGGTGCCAGGTCGGATACTCCTGCCACACCAACATCCCGACCTCCTCGGCGGTCTCGTAGAAGCTGCGCGGCGGCAGCCAGAGGCACGCCTTCACCAGGTTGAAGCCGCGCGCCCGCAGGTCTTCCATCTCGCGCCGCCAGACCTCGGGGTCGGGGTTCGGCGCGAAGCGCGGGGGCTCGTAGCCCCAGTGCAGCATGCCGCGCACGGACAGCGGCTCGCCGTTGAGCAGCAGGCGGTGGCCGTCGGCGCGCACGTCGCGGAAACCCAAGCGGCGCTCGACCCGGTCGACGGTCTCGCCGCCCGCGCGCACTTCCACCGCGACGCGGTAGAGGTGCGGGGCGCGCGGCGACCAGCGCCGCACCTCGGGCACCGGCACGGTCAGCGTGACCGGTGTCCCGGGCACCGCCCTCGCCGCCGCGCGCGCGACCTCGTGCGCGCCGTCGCGCACCACCACCGCGACTTCGAGGTCGTCGCTCGGGTGCGGGCCGGGTAGCACGGTCGCCTCGCAGCGCAGCGCGCCCGTCGCACCGTCGCCGAAGGTGAGCAGCGAGAAGCGATCGAGCACGGGGGCTCGGTCTACGCACAGGACCACGTCCTGCCAGAGCCCGCCGAAGTGCGGCTGGATGATCGGGTGGAAGCCCTGCGTGTTGTGCCCGACCTTCTCGTCGAGGAACACTTCGAGGAGGCCTTCGTCCCCGGTGCTCGCCGCGGGCAGTTCGACCCGGAACGGGGTCCAGCCGCCGAGGTGGCGGCCGACTTCGGTGCCGTTCCAGTAGACGGTCGCCTCGGTGGCGGCCGCGGTGAACTCGATGCGCACGCGTGCACCGCGCGCGGCGCGCAGGTCGAGCGTGCGCCGGTACCACCCGCTGCCGTCGAACGCCTCGCCCAGCAGATCCTCGAAGGTGCCGGGCACCGCGATCGCGCGGTAAGCCGCTTCGTCGGGTCGTGCGTCGCGCGCCCCGGGCGCGAAGGTCCAGCCGGTACGCAGGAGCTCGCGCTCCTGCGCGAGGACGGCGGCGGACAGGAACGCAGCAGCGCAGGCACGCGCGGCGAGGCAGATGGTCATGGCGGGAGCAGAGGCGGAACGGGAAGGACGGTGCGCTCCGGCCGCACCGCGCCGGGGCGAGGATCCTGGTCGGGATCATCCGCGTACGGCGGCCCGGCGCGGAGCCGCCCACCGGACGGTGTCCGAACGGTGCGTGACGAGAGGGTGGCAAGCGAGCGTCGCGGCGACGCTCGGGGGCTCAGGCTTCGGCTTGGTTGTGCGCCTCGACGAACCAGAGGTTCTCGTCCGTCTCGCGCGAGACCTCGGTGAGCAGGTCGGCGGTGTCCGCGTCGCCCAGCTCGGTCGCCTTGTCGATGTCGCGGCGTACCCCGGCGCCGAACGCGGCGAGCGCGCTCGCGACCGCTTCGACGTGGTCGCGCCCGAGCACGAGGTCCTCGCGCATCGACGGGAGCTTGCTGTGCGCGGCGACCTGCTTCACCAGCCCGCTCGGCCGCCCGCCGAGCTGCGCAATGCGCTCGGCGAGGCCGTCGGCGTGCTTCTGCGCGGTCGCGGCGACCTTGTCGAACAGCTCGTGCAGCGCGATGAAGTTGGGCCCCTTGACGTTCCAGTGCGCGTGCTTGGCCTGCAGCATGAGGTCGATGGCACTGGCGACGTGCGGGGCGAGCAGATCGACGACGCCGGTGCGCGTCCGCTCGGGGAGATCGTTCTTCGTGGGATGCATGGCCCCGGTGTACGGTGGCGGAAGAGACCCGGCAACGGCGGCCGTGCGTTGCGCATGCCTGCGGGCCGTGGCACCCTGCGCGGCGTGGTCGAGCACCGAGACGGCGACATCGTGGCACGGCTCGCCGAGCGGCTCGGCGTCTCCTTTCGCGCGGAGGCGCCCCCCCTGGCGCTCGACGCCGGCGGACCTCTGGTCGCGCCGGACGACCCGCGGCTGGGCCCGCACCTCGCGGCCTGGCTGCGCGCGGCCCCGCAGGATGACCCTGCCGGCGCTGCGGCCGACGCGCTGCGCACGTGGCTCGGGTTCGGCGGACGGGTGCGCTTCGCGCGCAGCGCGGGGGACCTCCTGGAACGAGTCTTCACGGAAGGTGGCGGCCCGGCGCGCGTGGCTGTGCTCGGCCCGCTGCCGCAGCGGCCCCCCGCCCTCCCCGAACTCGACGCGGCTGGCGCGCGCGCGGCGCTGGACGCCGGCGCGACGGTCCTGCTGTTCGAGCCGCGCGCCGAAGACGAGGCCCACGCGGTGGCGCTCCGCGACGTGCTGCGCCACGCGCGTGCACGCGGCGCCCGCGTGGTGGCCGACGAGACGCGCACCGCCGGGCGCCTGCACCCGGGCTCCGCAGCGGCGGCCCTCGGACTCGAGGTCGACGCCGTCCTGGTCGGGCCGAGCGTCGCCTGCGGGGCGGCGTGCGCGGCACTCCTGGAGCCGGGTGGCGCGCCCGCAGTCGCGCGGACAGGACGCGATGCGCCGGACGACCTCGCGCTCCTGCTCGCGGCCGCATGCGCTCGCGTGGTCGCCGCGACGCCGGTCGACGCGGAGCTCGCCGCGATGGGCGAGCGCGTACGCACGGCCTTCTTCGCCGCGTGCGCGCGCGAGCAGCTCCGCGGCGAGTGGCACGGCCCCACGGCGCTCGGCCGCCTGCGCCTGCCCGACCAGGAAGGGGTCACGACCCCACACCTGCACGCGCACATGGGGCAGGAGCTGGAACGCGCCGGCGTGCGTGCGAGCGAGTGGTGCGTGCCGCACGCGTACTGGCGCACGCAGATCGCCGACCTGTGCGCCGGGCTGGACGCCGCGACCGCGCGCATGCGCACCCTGCTGGTCGAACACGGATCGTGGCTGTGCGGCGGGCTTCCGTTTCCGTTCGCAACCGGGGATCCGCTCGTGCGCCGGCGCGGACTCGCGGCGTACCGCTACCCGCGCGAACGCGCGACCGAGGTCGCGGTGCACGGCGACGAGGTGACGATCACGTTTCCCGAGGGGCCGCTCGGCCCGATCGTGTCGTCCGGCCTGTTCGTGCCGACGGTGCTGCGCGGCGACTTCGACGTGGTCGCGGCATACGAGCTGCGCGCGTGGTCCGCCGGGCCCGACTCGACCTGCTTCGGCTTGTTCTTCCAGAACGAGCTGTCGACGGCGCGCTACTACGCGCAACGCACGATCCGCAGCGACGGCAGCGACGGCGTGCACGCGAGCTTCGACGGCGTGGTCGGCGCGCTCCGGCCCGTGGCCGGCACCCACGGCATGCTGCGCCTGCAGCGTCGCGCGGGACGGGTGACCGCCTGGCACCGGGCCGACGAGACACAGCCCTGGGACGAGATGGGCAGCGCGCCGGCGACCGGCGACGACGGCGTGGTGGGCGCGAAGGTGTGGTCGAAGGTCGACTGCGCCGGGCTCGCGGTCGCGGTGCGCATACTGGCGTTCGAAGGTGCTCCTGCGCCGGACCAGCGGGAACCGCCGCCTGCGCGCCCCGACCCCGCGCAGCGCCGGGTGTGAGGGCCGGCGCGGCCGCAGCCCTCGCGGTCCTCGCCTGCGCCCGCCGCAATCCGTGGGAACTCGAAGCGGCCAATCCGCTTCGCCATTGCCCGCTCATACCCGGGTGCCGTTGCCCGACGATCGAGCCGCAATGCGCCAATGGCCGCGAAGAGCCCATGGCGACGGAGCCGACGGCAGCGTTACACTGCCACCGTGCGCGTCGATCTCGCCCGGCGCCCCGCAATGATCGTGACGCTCTGCCTGATCAGCGGAGCCACGTGTGGGTATTGGTGGCGCGGCCGCACGACCCCCGGGGAGCTGCCGAGCCTGCGCGGCGTGGTCGCGCGCTGCCAGCCGGCGGTCGTCGGCGTCCGCTGCCTCCTGCACCCGGAACACCGCGCGTCGGTGCGCGAAGGCTCAGGCTTCTTCATCCATCCCGACGGCCTGATCGCGACCAACGCGCACCTCGTCGCAGGGCGCATGCTGGTCGTCGTCGAGGTGCAGGGCCGCGGCCGGTTCACCGCCGAGGTCGTGGGCGAAGACGAGTTGAGCGACGTCGCCGTGCTCCGCATCCGCGGCGCCGGCCGGCCGTTCCCCGCGCTCGCGTTCGGCGACTCCGACGAGGTCGCCGCGGGCGACTGGGTCGTGTCCATCGGCCGCCCGCTGTCGCTCGGCCACACGGTGACCGCCGGGTTGGTGAGCAGCGCGCAGCGCCACCTGCCGATCGACGACGCGAACATCACCGCGCGGTCGTTGCAGTTCAGCGCCGCGGTGAACCCCGGGTGCTCGGGCAGCCCGGTGCTCGACCTCGCCGGACGGGTCGTCGGCATGACGATTGGCAAGGCGCACGCCGGCGAAGGCCTCGCGTTCGCGGTGCCGAGCAAGGTGCTGCAGTGGGTGCTCGACCGCATGGAGCGACACGACGGCAAGGTGCCGCGCGGCTACCTCGGCGTGTCGCTCGCGCCGGGCAGCGCCGAGGGCGGCGGCGCGCGCGTCACCCGCGTCGAGCCCGGCGGGCCGGCATGGCGCGCGGGCGTGCGCGACGGCGACATCCTCGTGCGCTTCGCCGGCGAGCCCGTGGTCGATGCCGAGAGCCTGTACGACCGAATCATGCAGACGCTGCCCGCGACCGAGGTCGCGGTGGAGGTCTGCGCCCCGCCGCGCGCCGGGCCGCGCGCCCTGGTCGCCGTGCTCGGTGCAGTGCCGGTGCCGGAGGCCGCGGGGGAACGAGATCCGGCCCCCGACCGACCGGAGCGGGCGGGGGCGATGCACTGAAACGGACCATCATGCGTGACCCGGACGACAAGGAGATCGGCAGGCTGTTGCGCTTCCTGAACCCCGCTCTTTTGCACGGGATGTCGAACGCGCTGTTCGCGGTCACGAACCATGCGCGGCTGCTCGGTGGGGGAGAGACCGAGATCGCGCGCGAGCGCGCCGCGATCCTGCGCGCGGCGGGCGGGGGCGCGGGTGTGCTCGACGTCGTGCGCTTCGCGCTCGGCGAAGTGCAGCAGCGTCCCACCGTGCGCCAGGCGGGGATGCTCGTGCGCCAGGCGTGTGACTTGCTCCGCGTGTCGTGCCGCGACCACGGCCTGCGCGTCAAGGCGTCGCACAGCTCGGTCGACAGCCCGGCGAACGTGGACGCGGTCCAGTTGTGCCGCGCGCTGTTCGAAACCGTGCGAGAGCTCGTCGACGGCCTGCCTTCGGGTTACTCCGGGACGCTCGACGTCGACCTGCTGTCGCAAGGCAAGGACTCGGTGGTCCTCAGCCTCGGCATCGCACACGACCGCGACCTGCTGCCGTTCCCGCTGGATCTGGCACGGGTGGTGAGCGCTGCCCGGCGTGCGATCGACGACGACGAGGTCGTGCTGGAGCGGGTGTCGACGCGCCAGTTGACGCTGCGCGTGCGGGCACTGCGCGACGCGGGACCGCGCGAGGAGCTGATGGTCGCGGTGCGCTAGGCCGACCAGCCCGGCTCATCCGAAGCGGCCGGTGATGTACTGCTCGGTCAGCTCGCTGGCCGGGTTGGTGAACATCTTCTCGGTGCGGTCGAACTCCACCATCTCGCCGAGGTACAGGAAGCCTGTCCAGTCCGCGATCCGTTGCGCCTGCTGCATGTTGTGGGTCACGATGACGATCGTCACCTTGTCCTTCAGCGACTCGATCAGCTCCTCGATGCGCAGGGTCGCGGTCGGGTCGAGCGCCGAGGTCGGCTCGTCGAACAGCACGACCTCGGGATCGACCGCGAGCGCGCGCGCGATGCACAGACGCTGCTGCTGGCCGCCCGACAGGGAGTACGCCGGCGCGTGCAGGCGGTCCTTGGTCTCGTCCCACAGCGCCGCGTCGCGCAGCGCCTGCTCGACCTTGTCGCGCAGGATGCCGTGCCGGCGGACGCCGCGCAGACGCAGGCCGAAGGCGACGTTCTCGAAGATCGACTTCGGGAAGGGGTTCGGCTTCTGGAACACCATCGCCAGCCGCATCCGCATCTCGGTCGGACTGACCCCGGGCGCGACGACGTCGATGCCGTCGGGCTGGAGGAGGATGCTGCCCTCGTAGCGATTGCCCGGGTAGAGGTCGTGCATGCGGTTGAACGAGCGCAGCAGCGTCGTCTTGCCGCAGCCCGACGGTCCGATCAGCGCGGTCACCTTGCGGTTCTCGAAGGCGACGTTGAGGTTCTTCAGCACCCGATGGCTGCCGTACGCGAAGCCGAAGTCGCGCAGCTCGAGCTTCACGTCGGTGATCGCCGGCGCGGCGCCGCGCGGCGCACGCCCGGGGACTGCGGCGGGGTCGCGCCCGGGAACGACCGAAACGGCCAGCGGCGGGGGCGGAATCGCACGGGCGGGGGCGTGGTGGAGGGACGCGTGGGCGGCGAGGTTCACCATTGGATGCGCTTGCGCATGCGGCTGCGGACGAGGATCGCGACGGCGTTCATGCCGAGGGTGAGGCCGAGCAGCACCACCCCGGTCGCGGCGGCGTTCGCGTGGAACGCCTGGTCCGGGCGCGAGACCCAGTTGAACATCTGGATCGGCAGCACCGTGAAGCGCGCGTCGAGCCAGGCGAACGACAGGAACGGCGGCTCGGCCCGGATCGGGCCCGGCAGGGGGAACGCGACGTAGGCCAGCGCGCCGATCGTGACCAGCGGGGCGGTCTCGCCGATCGCACGCGACAGGCCGAGGATGACGCCGGTGGCGATGCCGCCGAGCGAGTACGGGAGCAGGTGCCAGCGCACGGTCTCCCACTGGGTGGCGCCGAGCGCGTGGCTCGCCTCGCGGATCGAGCGCGGGATCGCGCGCAGCGCCTCGCGCGTCGCAACGATCACCACCGGCAGGATCAGCGCGGCGAGGGTCAGGCCGGCGGTGAGCACGGTCGGCCCGAGCCCGAACACGTAGACCAGCACGCCCAGCGCCATCAGTCCGTAGATCACCGACGGCACGCCGGCGAGGTTGGCGATGTTGATCTCGATGATCGCGGTGAGGCGGTTCTTCGGCGCGTACTCCTCCAGGTACACGCCCGCGGCCACCCCGAGCGGGACCGCGACCGCGGCGGTGACGACCATCACCGCCAGCGAGCCCTGCAGGGCGGCCAGGATTCCGGCCCGTTCGGCGATCCGGGACGGGTACGAGGTCACGAACGCCCAGTCGATCCGTGCGAACCCGTGCCAGAGCAGGTCGGCGAGGAGCGCACCGAAGACCAGGACGCCGGCCGCGGTGCACAGCGCGCCGAGCACGTGGAACACGCGGTCCTGCCGGCGGCGGAGCGCGATGGTCTGCTGCAGGCTGCGCATCAACAGGCCTCGCGGAAGCGCCGGCGCAGGCGGTGGCCGGCCAGGTTGCACAGCAGGGTGATCGCGAACAGCACCGCGCCGGCGGCGAAGATCGACTGGTAGCCGATGCTGCCGTGCGGCAGGTCGCCGAGGCTGACCTGGACGATGAACGCGGTGATCGTCGCCGCCGGCTCGGTGGGGTCGACGGTCAGGTTCGGCTGCAGACCGGCGGCGACCGCGACGATCATCGTCTCGCCGACCGCGCGCGCGATGCCGAGCACGTAGCTCGCGCCGATGCCGGACAGCGCCGCGGGGTAGACGACGGTGAGCGCGGTGAGCAGCTTGTTCCCGCCCAGCGCGTACGCGCCCTCGCGCAGCAG